>DTYH01000227.1 GCA_012961955.1 Desulfobacterales bacterium
ATGAGAGAGAAGATCTTGCTGGATGAATTCACATGGCCAGAAATTTACGGGAAGATTTCCAAAGAGGATGTGGCTTATTTTCCTGTGGGTATGTAGGAAGGAGATGTATTGATGACAAAAAGTATGATGGATACGATGGCGCTGCCAAAGAGTTAAACCAAGGGATAAAAGAGGGATTATTCAAGATGAGGACTAAACGTATTGTCTTTGTAGGAGAACGAAAAGCCCAGTTGCAAGAGTTTGAGTTGGATGAATCTTTAGCAGGGCATGAGATTATGGTTCGCACCTTGTATTCTATTATCAGTGCAGGCACTGAAGGCGCCGCATTCACAGGTCTTGAACGGGAACATCCGGCTGTAAGCAATTTTTCTTACCCATATTTTCCTGGATACGGTAACCTCGGAGAAGTACTTGCGGTAGGTAACGATGTTTCTGATTACCGAATTGGTGATATTGTCTTCTCTACGGCTGGGCATCAGCTGCATTGGAAGTTCGATACAGTAAGAGGCCATCTGTGCGTACCTGTACCCGAGGGATTGCCACTGTTAATGGCGGTTTTCGGACGAATGGCGGCAGTTGGTATAGCCGCTATCCGTAAGGCTGATTATTCCTTAGGTGATAAGGTGCTTGTAATCGGCGCCGGTTTAGTAGGTAATTTCGCTGCCCAAGAATTTCAATTAGCTGGCTGCGAAGTTATGCTGACAGATATCTCCGAATTTCGATTGCAATGTGCAAGAAAGTGTGGTATTACACGGGTACTCAATCCTAATCAAGATGATCTCTACGAGGCCGTCCGGGCATGGACAGGTGATAAAGGGGTGCAGATATCAGTAGAAGCCGTCGGAGATGTCCGGTTAATTGCCCAGGCTGTCGAATTGACCCGTCCCCGGGGCGAAGTAATATTATTGGGTACCCCGCGTAAACGTCTCGCTCTGGATTGTACTCCGATGTTGAGCCGTATTCATCTTAGAGGTATCACGATGAAAGGGGCATTGGAGTGGCTGTATCCCGTGCGTGAATCGGATTATCAACGGTTTACCGTAACCGGTAACTTGAAACAAATATTCCAGTGGCTTAAAGAAGGGTTGCTTAAGACTAAACCATTGCTTACCCATTTATTCTCACCCAATCAATGTCAGGAAGCATACGAAGGGCTGGAACGGAAAAAGGACAAATATTTGGGGGTAGTATTTGACTGGTCAAAATAAAAATCAGTGCGCAGCTTGCCTTTGCCTCTGTGGGGCCTGAAACTGCGCTTTGCTCTTGAGCTGATGAGTCGATGAAGGAAATAGAAGTCTCAGCAAGGAGGTAATAGTGAAGGAACTAAAGACAGACGTTTTAGTAATTGGTGCTGGCCCAAGTGGCATAGCCGCAGCAATAGGAGCAGCAAGATGTGGCAGTCAGGTTGTCTTAATTGAAGAAGATTTCACCGTAGGTGGGGCGGCCGTTGATTATGGAGTGCAATCTTTTTGTGGAGAGCCAATTTGTGGGGTACACAAGGAAATTAGGGATAGGCTATCTATGTTTGAGCCGTATTTTAATAAAACTGGCTGTTTTCATTCTTACTGGCTTATACATGTAACTAACAAGATGATCTCCGAATTAGGCAATATTAGTGTAATCACTTCGACTGAAGTAAAGAAAGTGGTAGTTGGAAAAGAACAGAACGGTAGAAGGCAAATTGAGGGTGTGGTGGTTTCCTTAAATAACTATGGAAACATTGAGGAGGTAAAGATTCTGGCGAAAGTTACCATAGACTGCACTGGTGATGGAGATATTGCGGCCGCAGCCGGATGCGAGTTCAGGTATGGCCGGGAGAGTCAAGCAGAGTTTAATGAAGAATATGCCCCGCCCAAAAGTGACAGAAGGGTGCAGCTTTTAACCTGGATGTATACCTTCCAAAAGACTGAGACGGGCAATGATTATATCCTCAAGGGTCGGGCGATGGGAGATAACGAATTCCTTCGCTGGGGATGCGCTGTTGAATGCGAGGATGTAACAAATCCAGAATCTTTATATAAGGCGCAAATAAAAGCCTGGGAAGCGATGCTGCCCGATTTTGAAGAATTGAAGTTGAAAGGATGTCGGTTAAATTATCTCGCTCCCAAGATTGGCATTAGAGAATCAAGACGGGTTATAGGAGACTATATTTTAAAAGAAGGAGACCTCATAGGAGGGAAAATGTTTGATGATGCAATTGCTCTGGCTAAATACCCAATAGATAGCTGGGAACCTGATAAGGATCTTGTCTTTGTTGAAGTCCCTTGGTATCAGATTCCCTATCGCTGTTTAATACCAAAGGAAACAGATGGTTTGCTTGTTGCAGGGCGGTGTATTTCAGCAACCCATATTGCCATGTCAAGTTTCAGAGTAATGCCGATTGTAAGCAATATAGGCCAAGCAGCTGGTGTAGCTGCTGCCCTGTCAGTACAAAACAAGGTAAAGCCAAACGAAGTTAATACCTCTGAATTGCAATCAGAACTCATCAGTGAGCAACAAAAACTTATTTTGGAGCCACCTGATTCTAAGAATAAAGGAGGTTACAACCGATGTTAGAGAAGGGTCTCGATAGGATGGAGAAAAAGTTCAAATCCCCCCCTCGGGAATATAGCCCGCAAGTCTGGTGGTTTTGGAACGGGGATATGCAGGAAGAAAAGATAAACTGGCAATTGCAGGAGATGGTGCATAAAGGTGTATATGGTGCTTTTATGCATGCAAGACCGGGGCTTGTGACTCCATATTTAAGCGACAGGTGGTGGGAGGTTGTGGGCTATACTATTAAGCGGGCAAAAGAATTAGGATTTTATGCCTGGATCTATGATGAATATGCCTGGCCAAGTGGAACTGCAGGTAGTCCCTATAAATGCTCACCCCAACCCTTTTCTAAGGTTCTTGCTGAAGGGGAGAAGAATTACGCAAAGGGTTTGAGATATCTTGAAAAAAGGGTTAAAGGACCTGGCCGTATAAGAATAAATTTTCCTCAATCGATGGGAAAACTTGAATGTATTATTGTAGCTAAGTCTCTTTCCTTAAATTCAATAGATGTTGAATCCTTATCTGAGCTTCCCCGTCGTCTTAATTTTGATTGGGAAGTTCCATCGGGGGATTGGGTGATAATAGCGTTTTTTAGTTATGTTGTAGAAGACCGCGTTGATTATCTTAACCCCCAAACGATCGCCAAATTTATCGAGGTGACCCATGAGGAATACTATAAAAGATATGCTCAATATTTCAATTCAACTGTCCCCGGTGTCTTTTTCGACGAGATACATAACGATGGCCGACCGTTCGTCTGGACGGACAGGTTCCTTGAAAAGTTTGAAGCGATTAAAGGATACGACCTTAGGAAGTATCTTCCCCTTTTAATTTATGAGGGGGGAGATATTACCGATAAGATAAGGTGCGATTATTTTGATGTAGTAACAGCTTTATATGAAAAAGCATGGTTCAAACAGATTGGTGATTGGTGTGAAAGGCATAGGATAAAGCTCACTGGTCACACTGAGGAGTGGCTTCCAGAGCAGGCATTAAGTCAAGGAGATTACTTTCGGACCATGAGGCACCTTCAGATTCCGGGCACCGATAATCACTGTTTTCGCTATCGCTATCCGCGGAGAGTTGATCCCATTGAATCGAAGGTGATTAGTTCCGTTGCTCATCTGGCGGCAAAGGAAAGAGTTGTGGCAGAAGCAATGGGTGGAGCAGGCTGGGCGATTACTCCCCAGATGTTGAAATATGGTGCAGATATGCTTTACGTCTTCGGCGTCAATATGCTTGTGCCTCATGGTTTCTTCTATACTATGGACAGTCCTTCTGCAATGGACGATTGGCCACACAGCTGGTTTTACCAAAATCCGTATTGGAAGTACTTCAAAATTTATGCTGATTACATAAGTAGGTTGTCCTATATGCTTTCAGGCGGTAAACATATCTGCGACATCGCCGTTCTCTATCCCATAACGAGCATATGGACCAATATAGTAAACGGGAAACCGACCTCAGTAGCTGAAACGATCTCTTCTTGCTATCATGATAGCATTCGTAATCTCTTGAAAAAGCAATTGGACTTAGATGTAATAGATGAATGTTACCTGCTGGAATCTGATGTTGAAGATGGTAAAATAAATGTTTCCAATGAAGCCTACTCAGTTCTCATCTTACCTCCTCTGACCACAATCAGGAGGGATACGATCTCTAAAATCAGAAGCTTTTATGAGGCGGGAGGAAAAATTATAGGAATGAAATTTCTTCCTCAAGGCTCTTTAGAGCAAGGAAGGAACGACCCCAAGGTTATCCAAGAAGTCAAGGATATCTTCGGACTTGATCCTTCTAAGGTTGCGGAAACAAATGAAGATTATATCCTAAGGATAAATAAAAGAGGAGGTAAAGCTTATTTTATTCGGGATGAAAAAGTGCTCCCTGAGTTAGTTTGTGAATGTATCAATCGAGACATTATAATTACCAAAGGTGATCCCTCAGAAATTTATTATTTACATCGCCAAAAAGAAGGGAAAGATATCTATTTTGTGGTAAATG
>DTYH01000228.1 GCA_012961955.1 Desulfobacterales bacterium
ATCCACCCCATATTGGCCGCCCAAGCATAACCGTTAAATTCACCCGTTGTCATATTGATGCTGACTCGTTGATGCGTGGGATTGAAATTAATCCAGGTACCGTTAAGGGGATAATTGCCTTATATAATTATGGGCTGCGTTCAAAACCCTATATAGAACAAACAGCCATAAACTCTGTGAGTTGACAATATTTGTGGGGTGGGATTTTACACCCATCGCAGTTTCGGTGGCGTATAGAATGCCCGCCTACGTTTGGTCTTGTTCATTATTATAAAAGGGTTGTGCAGATAACCATATTTACCCTGTTAGAAAAGACCCGTGCAGGAGCACGGGGTTAAAATCAAAATATTGTACCTTGTTTTCACACGGGCCCCGGAGGAGACAAACGGTCTTACAGGGCTCGTGTGAAATTCTAACGGGTTTACGTTGAGTGTGTTCCCGCCCAGTGCATCATGTCTTTATCCTGTATCGCGACTTCAGCTTCAGTATGATGCAACCGGCTTGTTTCAAAATGCTAAAATGTTACAAAAAAGATTTTCTCGATATTTTCATCCCTGAAAAACTAGTTAAAACACTGGGTAAGGGGTAAAACCCTGCCTCTTTTGCCCTGTGCCTGTCCCTGTAGCATAATGGTCCCAAAAGCAAATTGAAAGGTGTTATGAGGATGAGCTCGGATGTGGTTGGAAAGCATATGATCTCAAGAAAGGTTATAAATATCTACTTTAGATTGTTACTGGTTTTAGCTTTTTGTTCCATTACCTTTTACGAGGCCAATCTACCCGCCGAGGTAGAAGTCAGTTATCGCTTAGATGATTCTCGTATTGAGCGGATTATTTCAAATCGAGGCAACGATCTCTTTGTAGTGTTGAAAAACGGAGTGACAGCTTTAATACGGGAAAGTCATGCCTCAAAGGTGGTAACCTGTCAGGTTTTGATCAAGACAGGCTCGGTATATGAGGGGAAGTATACAGGAGGTGGACTTTCTCATTATCTAGAACACGTTGTTTCGGGGGGTTCAACTTCTCGCTTTACAGAAGAAGAGGCCAAACTCAAGTTGGAGGAAATGGGAGGGGCATCCAATGCATATACTACGTACGATCACACAGGATATTATATTAAAACCACACGATCACATGTGAACGACGCCCTTTCGATGCTGATCTCGTACGTTACCGCCTGTAAGTTTGAACCGACAGAATGTGAGAGAGAGAAACAGGTCATCTTAGAGGAGTTTCAGCTGCGAGACAACTACCCTTCACGGCAACTCTGGTCTCTATTCATGAAGATGGCTTATCTTGCTCACCCTGTTCGCTATCCGGTCATCGGGGAGAAAGAGATATTCATAAAGACGGACAGAAACGATCTCGTAGATTATTACCGCACGTGGTACACGCCGCAGAATATGGTCATCACAGTAGTCGGGGATGTCGATAAAGAGAAAACCTTAAATGATATTCTTGATTTGGCTGGTCTCCTCCAAAGGGCTGCTGGATCTCCACCTGTTGTTTCCACTGAAACACCTCAGCTTGCCTATCGTTACGGTGAGAGGGTGTCTTTACAGGCAAGGCTTGCCCGGATTCAGATGGGGTTCCGTACAGTACGATTGACTCATCCTGATCTCTACCCCCTGGATGTGCTGGCACTTATCCTTGGGGAAGGTCGAACTTCCCGTTTATATCAAACGGTCTGTGACAAAATGGGGTTAGCGCTTGAAATAGACGCCTTCAGCTGGACGCCTCCTTTTGTTGAGGGGCAGCTCCTATTATCCATGACCCTTTCCGGACAAAACAATGTAGAAAAAGTAATAGATGCGGTCCTGAAAGAATTGTCAGTTATTAAAGATCGCTCTGTAGGGGTCGATGAACTCGAACGGGCTAAAAGGAGGGTCGTTGCGCAATACATATTTGATAGTCAATCTACGGAGAATCAGGCCAGGCAGTTAGCAACCGACTGGATATCCACGGGAGATCCATACTTTAGTGATAAATATGTGGATCGCATAAAGAAGGTGACCAGAAGCGATATCCAGAGGGTAGCCCAAAAATACTTGCGGAATGATCGGCTTACAGTCGCTGTACTAAAACCCTCTGTTCCAAAAGTAATATCTCAGAAAATACCATCAAGGCCAAGACCTACCCTTCAAGTACAAAAACGTGTTTTGTCAAATCGAATGACTCTTCTTTTGAAACAGAACCCTGCATTCCCTATTGTAACCCTGAAACTCTTTTCTAGGGGAGGGCTTCGCTTTGATCCGCCTGACAAGCCCGGACTTTGTCATTTTATGACCTCACTTCTAACCAAAGGCACCAGAAATCGCTCCAAATTCGAGATTGCAAAGACTCTTGAGGATTTAGGAGGATCTATCAACTCTAACTCGGGTGAGAATACACTGGCTGTTTCGGTAACGGTCCTAAAGAAGGATTTTGATATCGCCCTAAATCTGCTTGCTGATGTGGTCCTTAATCCTACCTTTCCTTTAGACGAGATCGAAAAGCAACGTCGTGACACCCTCCTCGCTATAAAGCGATTGAACGAGGATTGGATTACGGAGGTCATTCGCCTGTTCAAAAAGCATTATTTTCGCAGGCACCCCTACAGGAACGACATCCTAGGTACAGCAAAGTCGGTCAGGGAATTTTCTCAAGCAGAGATTAGAGAGCTTTATCGCTCCATTATCATGCCGAACAATACGGTACTTGCGGTGTATGGTGATATTGATCCCGATTCGGTTATCAAGAAGGTGGAAAGAGCTTTCAGCGATTTTCAACCACGTATTTTAGAACAACCCATTATAGAAAACGAGACAGAGGTTATCGATGATGATGTGATTTTTGAAACCCTAACCGATAAGACTTCGGCAGCCATATTTGTGGGATATAATGGATTAACCGTATTTGACCCTGATCGGCCTGTATTGGACGTTATAGATGCCATAGTCTCCGGTATAGGGTACCCAAGCGGTTGGCTTCACGATGCCCTCAGGGGAGGGGATAGGAGCCTTGTCTACTATGTTCACGCCTATCCCCATTATGGAATTGATGGGGGCTATTTTGGAATCATTGCCCAGACCACGCCCGACCATCTTGATAGGGTACAGAAGATAATACTGGAAAAGATGGCTTTGATTCAAGATGAAGAAGTTGATGAAGCCACTTTGAACCGGGCGAAAGGGATCTGTATTACCATGCACCAGATTAATCTTGAGATTAATGGTGCTCAGGCGAGTAGTGATGCCATAAATGAGGTTATGGGTTTAGGATATGATTACGACCAGAAGTATCCGGATCTGATAAGGCGGGTCACGGCAAACGACGTGAAAAGAGTGGCACAAAGGCTATTTAAACACCATTTGATCGTGATCACAAGGCCCGAAAAGGATACCAGATAAAGCGGTTTCCCCGCTCTCGACTCACGGAAAAACTAAAGGTTTCCGGCAGGTCGTTTCAAGAAAAGCTTTACCCAGTTAACAGTTACCTATTGGTTGGTTATTTATCTGTAAAAAGTAAAACAGCCAAGATATTTTTGAATCACGTCCATGTAGAACCGGATACCCTTTTCGTCTTCTCTCCCTTTTATCCCTTCCTCGTTGAAGTACGTAATGGCGTTATTGTAGTTTGCCTGAGAAAGGGACTCTTTCCGGTCAATCTCTCGCCGCTTGTATAATCTGTTTCCCATAGCCTGAATCTTCTTTACTGCTTCCTTCCTTCTCAAGTTCCGACGCGGATACCGCTTTAGAACAGACAGTACCACCCAGTAAGACTCAAAGTACGTCTTTAAAAAGCTGGCAAAAAAGAATAGTTTTTTGAAACCTGATGAAGTAATATTATAAACGCCGGACAAACTAGGCCGGGGTATGAGAATCGAGTCGTCAACAAAGGACTTGAGCGTAATCTCAACAAAATATTCAGGAGTTTTGTCCATATCGTACACGAACTCGTACTTAAACAGGTTTTGAAGAAAGTGGTAGTCGGAATACAGATCTGATACAGAAAACTGGAATGAATCATAGGAAAGAATGGACATCGCTGTGTAAGCCGGTGGAACAAAGAAATGGATGCAATTGTTCTTATAGTATTCTAAATTGGGACGCCTATATTCTACGATGGCAAACTTTTGATTATCGTAGCTAATTCTCCCCTTCTTCTCGTTCAGCCTTTCTATAAACCTTCTCTGGTTATATAGATTAAGGACGTTATATACGGCCCTTCTACGGTCTTCAAAGTTTTCTGAAAGCCGAACCTTTTGTGATACCAAATAATCCAAATAAGCCTCGACGTATTGCATGATATCGTTTTGGGTAAAGACAAGTCTAGGGTAGTTCAAGATGGCAGAGGCAACAACTGCGTGGGGCGTCACTACAGATACCCGATTGATGCCATTGACGATTCGATACGCCAGGTTTTGATAGAATCCCTGTCGTTCCCTTCTTCCCATATCCTTTAGAGGGGTGTTATACTTGGAAAGAAATTCGGTTAACGAGATTGGCTTTTCAAACTGAACATATACGTGTCCATAACGTTTTTTCATGAACTTTCGTAACCTTATCAACTGTGAGAGGTTCTCAGGCTCCTTCTTTTCACCTTCTAGCTCCTTCATGAAAGACGTCTCTTCCAGTACACGATCGTATCCTATAAACGTGGGCACAAAGATTAGGTCACGGCAGGCTCCGTTTTCGTAGGCCTTTATAAGTATCGATAATAACCCTGTCTTAGGGGGAACCAATTTACCGGTACGGCTGCGACCACCTTCAATAAAAAATTCGATATTGAATCCCTGCTCTAACAGCATTCGAATATATTCTGAGAAGACTTCTGCGTACAACTTTGCTCCTTGAAAGGATCGCCTGATAAAGAAGGCTCCCCCTTTTCGGAAAATGGGCCCTAAGGGCCAGAAGGATAAATTGCGTCCTGCTGCCACATGTGGACAGGGCATATTATTTATAAAAAGCAGATATGAAAGTATGAGGTAATCGAAATGGCTCTTATGGCAGGGAACTAAAACAAGTGGCGCCTTCTGTGCGGCGTTCTTGACCCTGTCGAGACCCTCCATATCCAAAGTGATTCCGTCAAACATGGTCTTCCAGACCCAGCCAAACAAGAAGGCAAGGATCTGAATAACGGTAATATCGTAATCGGCTGCAATCTCGTTAAGGTACCTGTCAGCCTTGCGGCGAATATCGTTTATATCCCTGTCATGGGATTGGGCATATTCCACCAGGAAGTTATAGAATCGCTCGTTACGCAGAACCAGTTCCTTAAGTTCGTCCTGACTCTTTAAGACCGGCCCGGTAATGCTCTGTCTATGCCGGTTAAGTTGATCTATCAATCCCTGTCTCAGGTCGAATGAGAGGTGTTCGATATTACGACCCTGATTCTCCGATCTTTCGAGATAATATTTGAGGTTGATCGGGTTTGATATTTCGACAAATACCTTATTTGGCGTATGCAGAAGAACCCATAAACGGCGCAGTCTTCCCGGATTTTCCTCGCCACCAAATAGGATGTCTACAAGACTCTTTTGAGAACGTTGCGGTTTTTTGCTGAACAGGAGCCATTGCGGAACTATATATATAGGTTTGTCTATCTTCTTTTGTAGATCAATAAGATATGCGACAGGATCTGTTTTCGCCTTCACAAAACGCTTGTAAAAGCCCCTACGGTTGACCAGCGATAAATGAGCGCTCTTACCCTCCTCCTTTAGACTTCGCTGGATAAAGCCAGATTTATAGGGATTGGGAAAGGTTTTATACTTTATCAGGTGATCAATATGCGCAAGTATAATACGGAAGATTCGGGATACTGGCTGCCATAAAAATATTTTGTGATCAAGGGCTATCTCAGGGGAAGGTAGTCCTTCCTGATCGTATCGAATGTGGTAAAATAGATATTCTAATGTACTAGTGTATTTGGAGACATATACAATAATGCCCGTATCTTTAAGCGCTCTTATACGATCTATCTGACTTGCATTGACACTCACCTCGGAAAATATAGGCCTGACAATGAAGCGTGAAAAGGTGTCCAGCCTTTGTGGGAGATTACAACTGTAATGATCGTAATGACCCTCGAGGAAATTATCTATCCATCTTCTGACACGTTTTTTAAGATTCTTTATATGATTCATAATCTTCATACGGATGACCTTCTTGTCGAATCGAAAATTCGGGTGTTGATAATTAGTATTCAGATCTGGAATTGTTGGCATTTTTTTGATATCATAATTTTTTTACATGTCAAATTTAAAATTGTGTGTTATATATACATCATGGCAACGATAGGCGATATTGTTTTGGTATACTATGAAGATCACCCGGCTTTTTTTGCCCGGATAGAAGATATCTCAGCAGACCACAAACCTAATTGGTTTCACGTAAGGTTACTTGTTCTGCAGGTTCCCCTTGCTGAGGTAGTCTGGATCCTCAGGGAAGAATATATTAATGGTGAAACATTTACCATGGGGGGACACCAGATACGCTTAGAGCCGGTTTCTGCCCCTGAGAAGAAAGAACTGACAGAGTCATCTGAAACCGGTTCTCAAAAGAAGGATACTTCAAAGAAAAAGGTGGTCTCCATCTTTGATAAAAGAAAAAATAGGAGAGATTGACCTTGATTTATTAAATGGATTATGGTATGGCTCAGGCCGATTACTGCCGAAAGATTTTTTTAGGGCGCTCTGGTGATCAGATAGATCTGTAATCGCTTTGAGTAAAACGTTTTTTTTTTGATAAACCCCGCAGGAAGGCCCTAGAGGCCTTTCCATAACCACTTTGAAAGACCCATCGTGACCTTTTCGGGGCACCCGTCCGGACGAAGTTCCCTCCGTTAAACAGGGTTCCCTGCGGGAGATTTAATGGGGGAGACGGCCCGCGGCAGTGGGCAAATCCTGAAGTTTTGAAGTCGCAAGGCTGATTCAGGAACAACTTTCCGGGCCCATGGATGGGTCAAAAAGTTCATAACAATGAGTGAAAAGGGGTTGAAGAAAGGTCTCCACATGAAATCATAAAAAGGATTCGCTGCAGTCTTATCCAAGGAATACGTAAAAAAAATAAAGAAGGAGGAGGAAGGTTATGAAAACGTTAATCGGTGGAGCGATTGCTGCTATTTTAGGGATTATTGGTGTCGTCATCTTTTGGAGTTCATTTCTAACAGTCCTGATGGGAGCGATTCCACCAACTCTGTTGTTAGGTGGTGCACTGGCAATTTACCTTGGCTTTGATGAACTTAAGGATGAATGGAGGAGTAAAGATAAGGATTTTGAAACTTCTTTCAAGGTAGAAGAAGTTGAAAAATACAAGAAAGAGGTTGAAGAATTAAAGAAGGAAGTCGAAAGATTGAAGAGCAAAAAGGAAGGGGAATGAGAGAGGACAAACATATTCGCTGTTAAATTACTAAGTTTTTTCTATGATATGTATCTGATCATGGTTCTATCTCTTCTGAGATAGAGCCTGATCTACTCTTTATAGCCTGTCGCGCCAGACAATCAGCCCTTTCATTATGATGTTTACCCGCATGACCCTCAACCTTAATTATCCTTAAGTGAGGAAATTTCTTCATTATTTTCTTGATCGACGAGATAAGAGCCAGATTACGTTTAGGTTTCCAATTAAGTGCAAGCATGCCGTAACAGTACTGACTGTCTGTATAAAGGTTTATCGGTAGATTTGTTCTTTTTATGGACTGAAGTGCTGTTTTGATAGCAGTGAGTTCAGCAATATTATTAGTCGCGATCCCAATATACTTTGAAATCTCTTTCTCATGGCTTCCATAACGTAGCACAATACCAATCCCTGACGGACCCGGGTTTCCTGATGACGCGCCATCAGTGTAGACAACAATAGGCCTCTCCTGAGGCTCTTCTAATGCTTGAACTTGGCTTTTACTCCCACCCTTGTGCAACATATCAAGGAATATCCAACCGGTGAACGTTTACATTTATAATATCTAGAATATACAGGACAAAGGGAGAGAAATCAATAAGTAAAAAGGAAATTTTGTGATAAGACTAACCATATGCCATGCGGTTACCGACTTGACAAGGTGGGTTCAGCAGAAAAAACCCTGTATACAGTAATCAGACTGGGTAAGAACAGGTATCGTGTGGTTCTGATCAAAGGACTCTCTTTAGAATCGTAAATCTCGAATGCAGAAAGGGAGGGTGTGAAGAATGCCCTTGTAACAGGTGAACAAGGTGGTGTTGAAATCCGTTATTTAAAGACATTAGTTCGTCACACAAGACCGGCTTATGATCTCAAGTCTGGAATTCAGCTTTCTAAACTGTTTAGAAAGATTATGCCTGATATTTTGTCCATAGGCACACCTACAAGGCGGGAATACTGGGACGGTGGACAGCCTTTTTCGTCGTGTGCCCTTTATAATCCGCACGCTCACGGGCATGTTTTCTTTGGATATTTTGGGAGGCTAATGACCAGGATTTTTATATGGACGGAGCCGATTACCACCCTGACCACAGATCGGATCATCGCATCAACTAAAATGGAAGCACGGGATTATGTGAATTTTAAGGTAGCACCCAGGAGAAAGATAGCTGTTATCCATACTGGCATCGACCTGAATAGTGCCAGAAATTCTGGTATACCCCCAAAGGAGGTGGGGAATAGCCTTGATATCAGAGAGTAGCACAAGGTTATAGGTACAATAGGTCGCCCAGTTCCTATAAAGGGGCATACCTATTTGATTGAAGCTGCTAAACAGAGGTAGTCTATATGAATTCCCAGAGAGTCTCTTCTTGTTGATAGGAGACGGCCCTCTACGAACTGCCCTTGAGAATAGGGTATACAAGTCAGGGTTAGAAAAGAATTTTACGGGTTGGCGATCTGATATCCCTAACCTCGTACTGTAAGGGACATTCTGGTCCATCCCGCTTTGAACGAAGTGATGGGTGGGATTACTTGCAGAAGGAATGGGAGCAGGAAAGCCTGTGATCGCTTCCTTAGTAGCTGGAATTCCAGATATAATAATCAACAGAGACTGGAGGGCTCCTTGTTCCTCACACCAAAACTGCCTACCCTTATAACCACGCTTGTCTCTTTGGGAACTTTGTACCTCACACTAACTGCCACCATCTGCCCATCGGGACGTTTTGCAATGATTCTACCTCAGGTTAGATCATACTGTTTCTTTTCGATCTTTAGTTTCATATTATTCAAGGCATGAACGGATGCACCCCACACCTCTTTATATGGTGAGCGACAAATAACCGTTATAGGATTTATATCCACCAACTCCTACGATATTTCCCGCAGTAAAAAAACCGATAGCCGGGCAACCATTTATCATGAGAAGGATGAGCAACATGTGTAAGATATGGAGTCTCTTAACATTACGTAACGCCTCTTCCTTTTATTCTAATGTTTGTAAAAACACTAATTATTCCTTAAATTGAGCGTTACAAATTTTGATATCATTAACAAAAGCAAGTAATTTCACATATATGTATTGCTTACCCCGTTCCAGCGATAGTAACCCGTGGAGTGGCAAGTGTCGAGTTAAAAAGTCGTAACAGTTTCCCTCTTTGAAAAACCACTATTCGGTCATGGCCTGAAGTCGGCCCTACTAAGAGTGGGCAATGAATGTGCCGTAATTCCTTCACCTTCCATTTTTTACTCTTAATTCTTCGCTGTTTCTAACCCCCGTAGGAAGAGCATCCTGTTGTGACAATTTTTTCAAAATGCTAAATTGTAAAAAATTTAAAATTCGTAACTCTCAATTTAGGTATTCATTTTGCGCAAAACACAAGCCTGAGATTGCGACCTGTATCAAGAAACTAATCCTTACCAACGACATAAGGTGGTTGGGTTGTTGAACTGATTGACTATGATGTAAAAGTAAGTTTGCATAAGTTGTAGTTTTACACTACCATTTTGCATGGAGATTTTTTGGATAGGTATTGACTTATATATATAGACTCTATGCTGTATAAGCGTCGAAAAAGGATCAATATGGAGATGTAAGCATGTCGGATCTTCTCAATACGAGAGAGGTGGCAAGATTCCTAGGGGTCAACGAGAAGGTTGTCTATACCCTTATTGCTGAAAAGGGTCTTCCTGCTACTAAAGTCACTGGAAAATGGCTTTTTCCAAAACATTTAGTAGAGACCCACACAATCAATTATCCCTGTTTTGAGCTACAATCCAGAGGCAAGTCAGGAATCATGATTATTATCGGAAGCAACAATCCCCTTTTGGACAAGGCCATATCCCTGTTTAATCAGACGTATCCGAATTATGTGATTGTGTTTGGAAATTTAGGGAGTTTGGGCGGGCTTAAGAGCCTGCGCCAGGGTATATGTCATCTGGCAACATCTCATCTGTTAGAGAAGGACGAAAAGGAATACAATTTTGGTTTTGCAAAGGAGGTTCTTGGGCAGTTACCCGTCTTGATCAACTTCTGTCGTAGGGAGCAGGGGATACTGGTGGCTAAAGACAATCCTAAGGGGATAGGAGGAGTAGCGGATTTGGCACGTCCAGGGATCAGAATGGTTAATCGTTCCCTGGGAACAGGGACACGTCTCCTTTTAGATCGGGAACTGAAAAAATTAGGCATAGAGACTGACAGGATAGATGGATACGAGAACGAGGTAGCTCGCCACCTGGACGTAGGATTAGAGATATTAGGAGGCCGTGCAGATGCAGGCCTGGCTGTTAAGGCTCTAGCTAACCTGTTAAATTTGGATTTCATCCATCTACGATGGGAGGGGTGCGATCTTCTGGCTCGTAAAGAACAGTTCTTTGAAAAGCCGATCCAGCTCTTCTTAAGCCTCTTGCAAGAGGACACATTTAAACAAATAGCAGGAGGATTTTCTGGTTATGATCTCAATCAGACAGGAAAGATGGTGTTCCCTAAAGAGAACTGAGATCTTTGGCAAGGATCGAGCATGGAAATGGCTCAGTCTGGCCAGGCAGGTTGTCTACCCCATTCTCTGCGTAATCTTTGTTTTAAGGGTTAGTGGCTTGAGCCACGCTGAGCCCCAGGGTAAATTGATCATATTCCATGCCGGATCATTGGCCATCCCTTTTAAAGACATGGAAGAGGCCTTTACAAAGAAATATCCAAAGATTCAAGTCTGTCGTGAAGCAGCCGGATCTCGCATCTGTGCCCGCAAGATTTCGGATTTGAATCGCCCCTGCGATGTTATGGCTTCAGCAGATTATACGGTTATTGATCAGCTTCTCATTCCTGAATGGGCGGATTGGAATTTAGGATTTTGTACCAATGAGATGGCTATTATGTATCGAGCAGACTCAAAGTTTGCTGATGAAATAAACCAGAAGAACTGGTACAGGATACTTCTTCGGCCAGAGGTAGAGTATGGGCACTCAGACCCGAACGCTGATCCATGTGGTTACAGGAGCCAATTGGTCTGGCAGCTGGCTGAAAGGTATTACAAAATTCCTGGACTATATCAAAGGCTACAAGAGAATTGTCCACCTTCAAATGTTCGGCCCAAAGAGGTTGACCTGATCGCCATGCTGGAGGCAGGTCAAATCGACTATCTTTTTATATACCGTTCTGTATGTGAACAACATGAATCACCTTATCTAATCCTACCAGATCAGATAAATCTGGGCTCGCCAGAATATACTGAATACTATAAGCAAGCACGGATTAAAGTTACAGGGAAGAGGCCCGGGGAATGGATAGAAAAGATAGGCGCACCCATGATTTATGGCATTACTATCCCAAAGAATGCACCTAACCACGAGGCAGCTTTGGCGTTTGTAAGATTTGTATTAGGTCCTATTGGGCGAAAGATCATGGTGAAGAATGGACAACCGCCCCTCGTGCCCCCAATGCTTACAGGCAGAAAAGATCTGCTTCCGCAAGCGATTAGGGAGGTGTTAAAAACTTGCAATAGATAAATGGGCACCAAAAAACAGTAGATTGACGGATGAAGGGTTATTTCTTTTCAGGCGAGCACCTATTGTTCAGGTTGGTCTTTATCTTCAGCTTTTTTTGCTCCTTTTGATAGGCCTCCCTATTCTTCGAATGGTATTAGCCACTGATCTTGAGGTGTTAAGATCGAGCATTGAGGACGCTAAGGTCATCTCCTCTATCTTATTAACCCTAAGGGCGGCCTTGTGGGCTACACTCGTCTGTGCATTTATGGGCATACCCATGGCCTATCTTCTGGCCCGCCACAACTTCTTCGGGAAGGGACTGGTGGAGGGCTTGATCAATCTACCTGTGATGATACCACACAATGCAGCAGGTATTGCTCTGCTTATGGTCTATGGTCCGAGATTCTTCATTGGCAAACTCTTTAGGGATTTGGGGATAAGCTTCGTAGGGACAGAATGGGGTATTAGCCTGGCTATGGCTTACGTCTCCTTGCCTTTCCTAGTCAATGCAGCTCGAGATGGATTCTTAAGTCTTGACCCCAGGTTGGAAAAGGTAGCCCGCACATTGGGGGCTTCGGCGTGGTCTGCCTTTTTCAGGATAACCTTGCCGTTGGCGTGGAGATATATTCTGACAGGGAAGATCATGATGTGGGCCAGAGGCATATCCGAGTTTGGAGCTGTCATTATACTCACTTATCACCCCATAATAGCCCCTATCTTAATCTACGAAAGATTAGAAAACTATGGACTCAAATACGCCTATCCAGTAGCAGTCCTGTTAATACTACTTTGTCTCATCATTTTTGGCTTATTAAGGTTACTCGCCTCATCTGAAAGAAGAAGGGACTTGTCTTAGATGGTAAAGCTCTCAACGGTTGTTGTAGAGGTCGGTGGTTTCAGGTTAAACCATATTTCTTTTGAGGTGAGAGATGGGGAATATGTGGTGATCCTGGGCCCTACCGGGGCAGGGAAGACTCTACTTCTGGAAAGTATAGCAGGTCTATATCCCTTAAAGGACGGCCAGATTTTTTTGAACGGGAAGGAAATTACCTATCTTCGTCCGGAAAACCGTAATCTCGGGATAGTCTACCAGGATTATGCCCTTTTTTCCGCGCTTTAATGTAGCTCAAAACATTGGCTTTGGTTTAAGGTTTAAAAAGATTTCCCAGCTCCAACAGGAGAGAAAGATTTATGAGATAAGTCAATTCTTGGGGATAGACCACCTATTGGATCGTCGTCCAGGCACCCTTTCAGGTGGAGAAAAACAAAGGGTAGCCCTTGCGCGTGCACTGGTCTTGAGGCTTGAGCTGGTATTGCTGGATGAGCCTTTAAGCTCCCTCGATGCTATTACAGCCCAAAAGTTGCTGAAAGAATTAAAGAAGATCAATCATGATTTTAAGAAGACAATCATTCATGTGACTCACAACCTTTCCGAGCCATTTTGTTTGGCCCACGAAATAGCGGTTATGTCGCAGGGAGATCTAATCCAGTTCGGTTCCCCTGAAGAGCTTAGACGGAGGCCTGTCAATAGCCTGGTAGCTAGATTCATGGGAATCGAGAATATATTCCCCTGTGAGATATGCGATAACAAGCTGTTTTCACCCGATCTGGGAGTAATTCATCTGGATAAGATTCACTGGTGGATGGACAAAATGACCGGAATATGTGGTTGGCCGTACCCGACCCCGCCATCTCCTTTAAGGCCTTCAGAAGAGAAGATTCTTTTTGGGAAAAGGAGATGAGGCTTGTCTGGATGGAAGATGGCGGTGTTCTTGCCCGAATAGGTTTAAAAAAGGAAGGGTTTGAGCTTGTCGCTACTTTATCCAAGGAGCAGCTCAGTTCTTTTAACTTTGGGATCGGTCAGCCCGTTAAGATCAGTTTAAGAAAAAGAGATATCCTGGTGCTAAAGGAGTAGACCTACCTGCAAATTAACCGCTTGCAATTGGGAACATTCCTTTTGTAACACCTTAGCTCTTTGAAAAAATTAAGATATGCAGCGTGTCTGCCGAGAGACGTGGCGGACACACTTCTTTTTGTGCCTTCCTGCTTAGAAGATATATCCGTGACCACCACGTAAGTTACGAAGAGCTTTAGCGTACTTTTTTCAAAGTGCTAAAGTGTTACACACAGTTATGGAATACGGTCACATGATAAACGATTTAAGTATCGCTGCCATCAGCTACTCTTCCTGATGTTGAACATTATGTTTTCGTCATCCCAGAAAATATCGTCCGGGTTCTCAAAATTAATAGAGATGTTCTCTTTAAACTCCTCCAGAGACTCATCAAATTCCTTTTCATCATACAGATAGAACGTAGAATAATGGTGATGTTTAGCCTGGGTCATAAGCCATTCCAGGCTAGCCCTCCTTCTATATTTGAAATATTCAATCGATTCCAATTTTAGAATCGGTGCGCTATTTAATACTTCTCTGAATTCGTCGAGCGTGTAAAGACGTTTCTCTTTCTCGTAAAATTTCGGAAAGAATCTCCCCCAGATATTTTTTTTGTTCTGGCTTTGGAGGCGAGTGTAAATAAACAAGCGTCCATCATCCCTTAAGACACGAGATGTCTCCTTGAAAAAATCTAATAGACTGAAATGGTGTACAGCATTAAAAGAAAACATGCAGTCCAAAGAGTTTTCCGACAATGGTAGGTTTTCCGCCGGCGCCTTTACTGCTTTGAAGTTCTTAACCCTGTTTCTATTAAGATTCTTGGTAAGTTCATCCAACATGCTCTTGTTCTCGTCAATACAGATGAGGTAGAGCCTGTCCCCTAAGTGGTCATATAACTTTACGTCGTACCTGCCGCCTCCACAACCGATATCAGCCGCGTCGATCCTGGCCAATTCTTGCAACCTTTCTTTTATAAATAGAATCGGTTCCAAATCTGTCGTTCTTAAATCCCTGTATCTGCTGGCAATCCTTGAAAAATGATGGTGTACTCCTTTCATAGTTGTGACAGTCCTCCTTTCTTTCCTGCGTAATCTGAAACTCTTACTCTGTTACCTGTTGAGCAAACCCCGTTAGAATTTCAGACGGGGCATTAAACCAGGTGAGAAAATGAGGCATAATGTGACTGTTCACGGGGCGAAGCTTTTCTTGAAACGAGTTGGCGGAAACCCTCAGTTTTTCCGCGAGTGAGAGTGGGGGAAACCGCAGCCACCGGAGTGAAACGAAGGTGGAGTGCCGAGAGGGCAGAGCATCCCCCGCTCTCAACTCAC
>DTYH01000229.1 GCA_012961955.1 Desulfobacterales bacterium
ATCAGCAAACCGAGCAATATACCTGCCGTATCAGGTAGTAACGATATAAGAGAGATCAGCAATTGAGATACGCTCCTTCCCTAAAGCATTTTCCAGCACGGTCATTGCTGTGCCTGCACTGTCTGGCCCGGTAGACATGAGATGGGTAGCCACGATATCATTATCCCTCAATATAACAACCTTTGCCGTGCGAGAACCGACATCTACACCCGCAAACAGCATAAAAAGACTTTATTCCTCCCTTCTTTACAACAATCCCTCGATAGTAGTAACAATACAGCGACACTTTACCTATAACTATCTGACATACATCCCAAATTATATGAGATGGTTATTTCTGATCCCATTACCGCGAGAGCCTGTCCTCGACCCCGATCAGGGCAGGAACCTAGCCTGTTTAAAATATGGCTCAGAGCTTGGATGCCGGCTCCCTGGTCGTGTCAGGAACAGGCTCCGCTGGCATAACGTCAAAAAGTGACCCTGTAGTAGTGGTTTGGCTTTCAAAGACCTAACGTATTAAATCCCTGGCTATAATCGCAGCGCCTAGTGCTCCCACCATTAAAGGATCTTTAGGAACAAGAACAGGAAAATCAAGCTCCGCCTCAAACATCTTTACAACTGTTCCGTTCGTTGCAACACCACCACATAAAACCACTTCCTTTTCAATCCGCACACGCCTCAGCACATCGTGCATGCGTTGCGCAATCGATTCACATATACCTGCACAGATGCTCTCCTTTGAAAAACCACGATGGATATTGGAGATGATCTCGGATTCGGCAAAGACAGCACAATAGCTGCTCACGCGGGAGACTGAACCGGCCTTAAGTGCCAGACTATCGATTCCTTCCACATCCAGTTGTAATACTCTGGCTGCTGCTTCCAGAAAGGAACCTGTCCCTCCTGCGCACTTTGAATTGCTGGAGAAATCGATGAGTTTTCCGTGATCACCCAACTTCATCGCACGGCAACCGCCAGCACCCGTATCCAAAACAGTCCTGGCCGAAGGAAACAGGTAATATGCCCCCCTGGCTATACAGACCTGGTCGGTCCTTTTCTCGTTTGCAAAGGCGACCTCTTTACGCCCCATACCTGTAGAGACAATAGAGGCTATTTCATCCTCGGGGATATTGCCCTCTTTAAGGATTTCCTGAAAAACCCTGTATGCAGCCTTTGATCCCTCTTCTTCGGATACCACTCCTCGTGAGAGAAGAATCCTTTCTTCGTCCACAAGAACGCTCTTAACGCTGTACAGCCCCACGTCTATTCCTACGAAGTACATTTTTATCCACTAATCATCTCTATAAAGGCCTCAATCCTGGAGTGCGCTTCCTCCAGCCCTCCATGAGAATAATCATTGTCCAGGTAAAGGGTAGGAACGTCAAATTCTTCCCTCAAATCCTCCTTTAGCTTGGGATATTCTAGGTTTCGGCATTCGCAGTAAAGAGGCACAAAGAAGATCACACCCTGGATTCTGTTCCCGTCCAAGACCTTCTTTATGTATTCAAATCGCTCATTTGGAAAGCGGTCTTCCGTCATCGTATGTGGACAGTGTACACCGAGACGATGCTCTACAATAGCATCCAGGGGGTCTTTTGTGTTATCTATCTTTCGACAGAAATAGCTGGTAGACACACCAATATCCTCAGCTACCACCTGACCTCCGCACTCCTCGATAATCCTGTATATCTGCGAAGTGAATTGATCTATACCACCGCCAGACAGTAACAGCCTTAATCCTCTGTCAGGAAGCGGCTCCCTCTCCGAAAGTTCCCCAAGGTAGGATTCCATTAGCCTGTTGTGCTCTTCCTTAGGCATCAAGAGGGAAGAAAACTCAACTTCAAAGGCCTCAAGGCCTGAAACCTTGAGGTCCTCTTCCTTCCTGTAGGCTCGAAATTCTTCCATTAGATAGTAATGTTCGTTGTAGATATCGACAGTTCTACTAAGTCTATCATCGTCTATTATGATCTTTTGCTCCCTCTCCAGGTGTTGCTTAAAGATTCTATATTCCTGCTTGAGAAATTCACGTACTCCTTTTCCTGAAATCTTCTCCGGATGCTTGATATAGAGCACATACGGGCTCATCTCCACCCCCAAGATCGTGGATTTCTCACGAGGAGACAAGACCCGCCAGTAGTATTCGCAGCGGGACATGATGTCACAGGTGTTACATGTCACCACACCGTCCAAATAATCGTAAACACCACGACCGGCCAGGTCTAATATGCTTCGAACGTATGGGCAGGCATAGTGTACTACATGCCTGTCCACTACCGATATGGGTTCATCGCTCCCTGTAAGCTTTACAGGGAGTATACCTGCGGCATGGATCAATTCTTCAGGGGCCACACAACAGAGATATCCAAACACCTTTCTCTTGTTCTCCTTCTTCCATTCCTCTATCCTGTCATGACGGTTGTGTACCCAATCATGAAACTCTTGTATCATCGTACACCTCCTTTAGGCAAAGACCGGCTCCATCTTCAAAAGCCGCTCTGCAAAGGCATCAAAACGGGCCAAGGTCTGGGCCTCAGAATAGGTCCTCTCATCGATCAGATCGCACTCGATAGGGACGGCAGGTATTCCAAAGTCCTCCTCTAGAACACGGGCGATCTCCACCGTAGGGTATACTACGGGCCGGCAGGTAATTAAATAAAACGTCACGATACCAGAACATTTATATTCCCTTGCTGCATTTACAAGGGTGGAAACAGCCTGGCCAATGGTTGTGGGGGCAATCATCCCTCCAGACTGTTGAAGTGTCCGGATGGCAAGCTCCCTGACTGGATTCTCTGGCATGCGGGGCGGAAATGGAACCAGATTATAGATGGGTTCATACACGAACACCCCCCCAAACTTCTCAAAATAGTTAAAAAGTGACATATTGAACCAAGGTGCAAGCCCGTACCAGAGGAGTCGAAACCTCTCATTCGGGATTGTCCCTATTCCATTCTCTACCCTTTCCTTCACCTCATCCCTCAAACGGACGTAAAATTCGTAACACCGTTTGGTCCCCATCGTGTACGTCCCTGGGTACATGCATGCAAGACCATCCGCCACACCCATCGGGGCAGGCACAGCCTTACGCAGCTCTAGTATCTCTAAGCGAATCTCGTTTGTCCTGTAAGATATGTCCATCACCTCATTGAAGCGGTCCTGATTGTACTTGTGACCTGTCACATCCTCTATGAACCTGATACATTCCTCCCACTGTGTCTGGGTGTAGTCGAGCTCATGGTCTGCAGGAAGGGAAAAGAATATATCACGTTCCCCCCGCTTTATCTTCTCGTAGAAAGGCAGGAAGGCCGAACGCAAACCCGGCATGGTTAAGGGAAGATCACACCCACGCTCGGGTATGTCGAGGATATAAAAAGGGACGTTATGTTTCTGCGCCAGATAGCGCAACCACTTGCCCCTAAGGTCGCAGACGAAGCTTGTGGTGATGATCATATCCGGTTTTGGCAGTCCACCCAGTGGTGCATCTGCCAGATTACCAGTCAATGTGTTACCGATACTTGCACGTGCATACCCGCACAGATAACTGGCAAAACCAGCTGCTTCTGCCAGCCGGGAGAAACGAACAGCCTCCTTTTCTACGCTCTCATCCTTTGTTCCACCCCTCCGCATCATCCCCGAAATCACCCCAAAGTGTTCAGGAAAGACTGGATATACGTCCAGGGCCCAAAAAACCTCTTTTGGGATGATCGCGCACGACCAGACTACTGGCTTCCCTTCAGCCTTGGCCCTGTGCGCACTTGCATAATCTTCCTTCACATAGGGCCACACCTCGCGAGCTGTATTGACAGACTTCTTTGACGGTGCCGTCTTTACTCTCTTGTCTTCCATCTCTAGCCCTCCCTTTGGTTCCTTGAACCCTTTTATATGGCAGCTTGCTTAAATCGTTGAACGATTGAATGGTTCTGATAACTTAGCTTCTTGAAAGGATTGACGGTTTGGAAAAACCCGAGATTTGCGCTTCTTCGGTCATTCCCGCGTAGGCGGGGATCTCGCTCCCCCGCCTTTCGTGGGACGGGTCTACAGCGTGTTACGGGCTTCCTCTCCCCTCCTTCGCGGGGGCACGCTTCGCCGGAGTGACGGATTGGGAGACTTTTTACGAGACCATCACGCTGTTACGAGTACCTAAAACAGTCATCAAAAATCAAACAACACCTTCTGATCTCAGCTCCTCTATCTCGCCCTTGTCAAGCCCGAGACCCGTAAGTATCTCGTCTGTGTGTTCTCCCAACAATGGTGGAGGAGACTTGATCCTTCCCGGTGTATCTGAAAATCTTATCGGTATTCCAATCTGCTTCAGCTTCCCCTCTACCGGATGATCAATCTCCAGCTTCATCCCACGGTGGAGGATTTGGGGATCATTAAAGGTCTCTTCAATCGTATTGACAGGACCTAGACATACATCATACTCTCTCGCAATGCTCAACCATTCTGCAAGGGTCCTCTCTTTGAACTTCTTTTTCAAATAGGAGAGTATCTCCCCCCTTTTTTCCTTGCTATACTGATGTTCCTTGAAGTCTTCTCTACCTACAATCTCACACAGATTATCCCAGAAATGTTTCTCCAGCGCTCCAAGTGTGATGTACTTCCCGTCTTTGGTCTCATATATGTTGTAAAACGGATAATAGCCACTTAGAAACATGTCCTCGGTTTCGATCTTCTCGCCTGAACAAAGATATTTTGCTGCCCAAACGGAGAGCCAGGATACCATCCCATCTGTCATGGAGACGTCCACATGCTGCCCGCCCTTGCCCCGTTCACGGTAGAGGAGTGCAGTCAGTATGCCGGTAAGGGCCATTAATGCCCCGCCCCCTATATCACCCATCTGCACACCAGGGACAACGGGAACCCCTCTCTCGTCTCGTGTAAGACCGAGTACGCCTGCATACCCGATATAATTGATGTCATGACCTACCATATCCTTATAGGGCCCGTCCTGTCCAAAACCGGAGATGGAGCAAAGGATTATTCGAGGGTTTTGCCTCCTTAATTCGGTATACCCCAAACCAAGTCTGTCCATTACCCCTGGTCTGAAGCTTTCAACAACTACGTCAGCAGTCTCTACAAGCTTCAAGAACAGCTCCTTGCCCTTTTGGTGCTTCAGGTTTAAAGTAATACTCTTCTTATTTCGATTAAGCGCCAGGAAAAATATGCTCTCTTTCTTATTAAGGGGGGGTAACCACCGCATGTAATCCCCCTTAATCGGCTCCTCCACTTTTATGACTCCCGCACCTAAATCGCCTAACATCATGGTGCACCATGGCCCGGGCAGGAGCCTGGTTAAGTCCAAGACCCTGATCCCTTCCAAAGCATCCGCCATTGTTGCTAATACCTCCTTTTTTTGAAATCGTAACGTTTTAGTCTTTTGAAACAAGCTGATAATGTCAAAAATCAAGTCGAATATAGAATAAGGAACATACGACACAGGTTAGAGGATGCAGGGTACACGATGCATCCTGGGTCTGGCTTGTTTGAACTCTATGCTTCGAACGGTTCATGGTTTCGTAAGAGCCCATTTTGCGAACCAGATTGAACAATCTTGGAAGAAGATTCATGATGAGCATGGCGTTAAAAATCCCTTACTCTTTGAGGGCGGAAACC
Organism: Desulfobacterales bacterium; assembly: GCA_012961955.1. Taxonomy (GTDB): domain Bacteria; phylum Desulfobacterota; class Desulfobacteria; order Desulfobacterales; family DTYH01; genus DTYH01. Next base: position 5,617 of record DTYH01000229.1, read on the forward strand.
CGAGTTTCGAAGAACGAGCTTCCCAAGACCATGCCTTCTGTCGACACAATCCAAGGATTTGCGTAGATGTTCAGGCCAGAAACGTGCTGCTGAGATACTCACTGTGTTATGCTATACTGATCCCTCTTCCCGCCGTCCTGACCGTAAGCGAAGCAACTCAAGAGATTCTTCACTCGGCCTCGGTTCGTTCGAAATGACGCAGCAAAAAGCTTGTTTCGGAACGATCTTGAGAGGCCGGACAACAGAGAACAAAAGCATGGCCGGTGATCAGTGTCGGTCGCCGGTCTCGTTTGACCGATCACGGGTACTGATCACCGACAACCGACACGCTCTGAGTAGGTAGTTACGGGTTAGCTAAGATCATAAATAACGGAAGTAATCGCGTACTATTGTCTGAGCCAGATTGTCTGGAGAGACAAAAAAGACCCTTCCACCACTCCTTTGAGCAAGTTTAATAGCAAACTCCTTGAAACGTTTCTCCTCCTCAAGCATCACTATATTCAACACGATCTTCTCCTTGCGATACCGCAAGGCCTCTGCCAACAAACTCGGAGCAGCCTCTTCAAACCCTACAAGCCGACCCTCCTTCAGGTTTGATACCGAATCGGTTATAAGATATGCCTGCTTATTCCCCTCCATAAAACGTACTTCTTTACGAAACTTCTCAAGGGGGGCGCAGATATCGGTGAGACCACCCGGAAAACTATGCCGAAATATCTCCCAGGGCGGGACCTCCTTCGCATGGTCGGCAAACAGATACACCTTGAGGGAATGGTCAGGCCGCTCCCCAATTAGCTCTGCGAGGGCTAATGATGTATCTCGGGCTGTGTCCATGATACCTTTCATCTGCATGGACATGCTCGTGTCGATCATCAGGCCTGCTATCAGCTTGGTTTCACTGGTCATCTCGTGAACCCTGAAATCTTCTGTACGAAAGCCGATCTTCCCCATCCTTTCAGCCCGGCCAAGGGCATTAAGTAGGGTATTTTCTATATCCAAGGAGGAATAATCGTCTCCTGACTCGTATCTTCTATTACTGGTTGTTGGGACAACCCCTTCCTTTAGAGGCGGTGGCTTATGCCAGCCAGTGATATTCTGTCCCAGGTTCCCGATTAGCCTCTGAAGCACCCCCCGGGCCAATACCCGAGCTCCACGTGAAGTGACAGTAACCTTTCCGTCCTCCAAGACGATCAGTCCCTCCCTGTGATAGCGGGAGAGCGTAAATTCAAGGTCCTTCCGCCCCACATCACCCATCGGTTCATCTTCTACAGGTGCCGTCTCTTTCAACTTTCTACGCATACTCATAGGTAATATATCTTCTGGCCCTCTCTCCTTATACCCCCTCTCTCTAGGTTTCTTTCTTGTGAGAAACGTGTCTTCTACCGGATCTGCATCAGGATCGGGGAGGGGAATACGTGAGCTTCTTTCCTCACGGTCTAAAAGACATTCCTCGTGCACGATCACATATCTGTCCGGTTCCTCAAGAATCGATTCTAGGGTAAGAGGTCCCTCCTCTCCGTAGCGGGCAAGTTCTCTCAGCGCTAGGTATATTCGCTCGGCCTCCCGATAACAGAAGCCTTTCTCTTCCGGACGTGAAATCTGTCCCGTCCTCTTTTCAGATCCTTCAATTCTCAAGGCCAGACTGCGTTTATTAGCGTTATCGGCGTAACCTTTTATGAGAAATTGCAGTGTAGTGTAAAGCCCGCACAAATATTATCAAATCATAAAGGTTACGACTGTTTGGTTTATGTTGGGTTTTGCATGTAGCCATAATTATAGCGACCTTGAGTTTCGCACCCTTGGTCTTCAGGGTATGATCGTCAGTAGCCCTTTTCGCCTGAAGATTATGAGCAAAACAAGAACTCAAGAGCAAGAACTCAGAATATAAAACTAAATCACTATATTATTCTGGCTCCTGACTTCTTCTCCACTATTCTTTCCGATACCTCACTAGCATATAACATGAGTTCCTGCTGGAAAACAGGGGGTAAAATTTGGTAACGGCTTTTGCGGGATACCGATGTGAGTGGTTGAGGACTAGTTCACGACTCAAGCCTTTCACAAAGTTTACAAGAAGAAAAAACTGATGGCAGGATAAGAAGAGACATCCTGCCATCGCCGAATGCTAAAATGGGCTATCCGGCCTTACCATCCCAGGGTCTCCCACCAGTCATCGCGCGCTCCAATCTTTGTTGCAAGAGGCACATGGTCCTTCCATTTGTACATCAATTCCTGGGCCTCCTTCGGGAGTTCCTTGAACGGTATCCACCCACTCGACCAGGTAGCACAAATGGTCGGCCAGATCTCCTGAAGAACATCTTCGTCACAGAAACATTCAATAAAAGCGGGCTTACTCTTATCCCTTACATAATCGAAGGCACGTTTAAGGGCTGGTCGAACATCAGCATCTGTTTCCACAAACTCGGTATGGAGCCCGAACTCCGCTATCATCTTATCATAGCGCGTATTCTTGGTAATATACCATCCATCGCGCTCTCTATTTCCAGACGGCCAGATGTCCTTCCAGAAGAAGCGGCCACCACCAACGATCTGGTTGTTGTTGTGGTGGATAAAGACACACGGTACATCCCAGCGGTAGCACGTCTCAATATCCATACTACAGGCACCCATTGCACCGTCACCCATGACTGCTATTATGGGCCTGTCTCCCTTGGTAGCGGCATAGCAACCGAGTGCCATCCCTGGTGCGTGGCCAAAACCGATGGTGTCAGAGGCATCAAGGATTCTGTTCTGGTCCTTTACCTTGATCCAGTCGGAATAGTAGGTTGCAGCAGTAAATCCGTCAATGATGGAATAGTATTCATCATCGAGCTCCTCGTGGAGGAACTCTGAGATTATACGGCCCATAAGATCGGGATGAAGGGGTTTCATCCCCCGCTGCTTCTCCGTTCGCTCAATCGTTCTTCTGTAGTATTCCTCTTTCTTGTCTGCCACTTCCTTCCTCCACGCTTCCCACTTTTCTGGAGGCTTTGTGATTCCCATGTCTTTTGCACACTCGATCATCAGTTTAAGGGTGAGCTTTATGTTTCCTATAAGCTCATATTCGGTCGGGAGTGATAGTACAGTATTGTCTGGGTGGACCTGCACCTGGGCATAGGCCGCCTGTGTCCCGAAGAATGGTGGATATCCAAACCATTCCAAGCCTCCGCAGCGAAGCCCTAAGAGGACACCCTTATCGCACCTGCGCATCACATATCCTCTGGCTCTACCGTAACAGTTGAGTGGGTCATATTCGGATATTGCCCCCCTGGAGTTGCGTCGACAGTGGGTCGGAATCCCTGTCAGGGCAACAAATTCACGCAGCTCATCCTGGGCATCGTCATAGGTAACACCTTCGCCCGTAATAATAGCAGGACGCTTAGAATCCACAAGCCACTCCATGAACTTCCTTACATCCTCGGGATCAGGTGCGGATGCGCGGGGCTTTGGCGCCCAGGTTCCAGGGGTGTAGTGAACGAGGAAATTTCGTCGTGGACCTATTGAATATGATCGATCAATGTATTCATACGTATACGCTACCACACACGGCCCAGTAGGGGGTGTAACTGCTGTACGTAGAGCCCTCTTGAGCTGGAACAGGAAGGTACCGGGGTGGGGTACCCGCCTTGCGAACTTGGCAATCGTTTCACACAACCTCTCCGCACGGACCAGACCCTGTAACTGGAACTTGTCGTCGTCCATCGCCCCAGATTCACCCGCAATATAGACCATTGGGGACTGGGCGGAGTAGGCCTGGGCAACACCTGCAGTGGCGTAACAGATGCCTGTTGCAGGACCGGTGGCAGCAATCCCGGGACGACGTGTCATACGGCCATATGCATCTGCTGCAAATGTGGCGGTCTCTTCTGTTCGTACATGGACACGCTCAATTCCTGCTTTCAGGCAATGGCCTTCTATGTTCCAGCAACCGCCTGCAGTGAGTGCGAATATTGTATGGACGCCCTCCTCCTTCAACATCTCCGCTGCAAGGTCAAAGACGTCTACTTCCTGATCGAGCCAGGCTGCGATATCGTCTTTTGGGGCTTCTGCCAGATGTTCTTCTGCCCCTGGCTTTTCAAGGTCAACTATCATCTTCTCTTCAGCCATTTCTTACCTCCTTTTAATGTCTGTTGTCTCAATAGTTAAAACAAATTGTCGATCAAATATTTCCCCCTGGTCTTGTCACCCCCTTTCAGAAAGGGCGTCTCATCTCCCTTTTGATCCTTTCGAGAATCAGGTCTCGGGCCGAATAAAGGTCGATCTCCCTGGAGAACACCCTATCCACCAATTCTAAAATCTTGGCTTCCTCATACCAGGTGGACCAAAACTCCTCCTTTAATCTCCTCAAAACAAGGTCTCCGATTTCTTCCCTTATCTGTGCCTTTCTCCTCTCTTCCAGCCTACCCTCCTCCTCAAGGAAGGCGCGATGGCTATCCACGGCCTCCCATAGGTCTTTTAGGCCATCTCCCTTGGTGGCGCAGGTTTTAATCACCGGTGGTCGCCACGCGTTATCCTTGCTAGCAATATCAAGTATCTTTTCGATCTCCATACAGACTAGGTCTACGCCCGGCAAATCGGCCTTGTTTACGACGAATATGTCGGCGATCTCCATGATACCCGCCTTCATAGTCTGTACGTAGTCCCCTGTGCCGGGCATGGTAGCCACTATTACCGTGTCTACCTCCTTAACAATGTCCAGCTCACTCTGTCCTACTCCAACGGTTTCCACCAGGATCAGATCGCAACCAAAGGCATCGAGTATTTTGACTGCTCCCCTGCTGGCTTCGGCCAAGCCCCCCATATGCCCACGCGTTCCCATACTCCGTATGAATACACCTTCTTTGTCCGAATAATCGCCCATCCGTATTCGGTCGCCAAGGAGCGCTCCTCCTGTAAAAGGGCTGCTGGCATCTATTGCAATCACCCCTGTCTTTATATTCTTTGCACAGGCTATATATATAAACCGGTCAACAAGTGTACTCTTTCCCACGCCGGGTGGGCCGGTAAAACCGATTATTCTGGCACTCCCTGTATGAGGGTGTATCGACCTCATAATCTCGGGTGTCTTGGAAGGCTTATTTTCAATCATAGAGATTAGCTTTGATGCTGCAAAATGATCCCCCGACAAAAGACGTTTAACCCACTCCATCTTCATAACCTTCCTTATTTCGTAACTATTTCACCAAATAAAGCCTGTAAAGCGATGTTTCTAAAAGATCGACGGAGGCTTAAACTCACCGTATATTTCTCGCAAAGCTCCCATGATCTCCCCCTCGGTTGCATAGACCTTTGAGGCTTCTATGCAATAAGGCATCACGTTTTCATTCTTTTCGGCAACCCTTCTGAGATCATCAAGGGCCTTCTGAACTTGCAGATTGTTCCGCTCCTCTTTTAGCCTTTTCAGATTGGCAAGTTGGATGCGTTCTGTCTCTTCTGATACGCGGAATATCTCGGGCTCTTCCTCCTCTTCCTCTGAAAGGAATTCATTCACCCCCACGATAATCCTCTCCTTCTTCTCCACAGCCTGATTGAACTTATACGCCTCCTCGGTGAGCATCCTGTCGACATAGCCGTTATCGACGCATTTGGCCAGCCCGCCCTTCTCTTCAATATCATCGATTACCTTCCATGTGCGTTCCTCCACCTCACTTGTTAGCCACTCCATATAATAGGATCCGGCAAAAGGGTCGACCACATCGGGAATGCCGCTCTCATGGCAGATGATCTGCTGGGTTCGAATAGATAACCTATGGGCCTTTTCTGAAGGTATGGAAAGGGCCTCATCGAAACAGGCAATGGCCATGGATTGAACTCCGCCCAGGGCAGCAGCCATACCGCCGATTGTACCTCTGACAATATTGTTCTCTGGCTGCTGATACGTGTATGCCCCTCCACCCGTCTGGGCGTGCATCCTCAGTTTCCAGCTCTGCGGATTTTTCGCACCATAGCGCTCTTTCATGAGCTTCGCCCATATGCGGCGCATGGCCCTGAACTTGGCGATCTCTTCTAGAAAGTTCATGTGGACATACCACATGAGGGAAATCCGCGGGGCTATTTCGTCCACCACCATTCCCCTTTTTAAGGCTGCGTCAAAGTATTCTATCGCGCTAGCAAATGTTAATCCCAGCTCGTGATGGACTGCTCCTCCAGAATCCCGTGTCGGGTACCCATTCAGATTGGTGATATTCCATCTAGGTAGATATTTGGCTGCGAATTCCCACGTATCTACAAGGAGCTTAACACTCGATTCAGGAGGAAAAGAGAACATCTTCATGGCAAAACATTCCTTGAGCGGATCGTTTTGGGTAGTACCCCTAATATTATTAAATGATACACCCTGTTTCTCTACTAGACATAGGAACATACTTAGGATGGCAAGGGTGGGATGGTTGATAGTAAACGAATGATTCGCCTTCTCTATCGGGATGCCATCATAAAGAATCTCCATATCGGCAAGAGAATCGATGGCAACCCCGACACGCCCCACCTCTCCTTCTGCTAAGGGATGGTCTGAGTCAAGGCCTATACAGGTAGGAACATCAAAGTCGTTACTCATCCCTGTCTGACCCTGTTTCATGACAAACTTGTGACGCTCATTAGTCTCTTTAGCAGTGCCGACTCCAACCACCTGGCGTATTGTCCACGGCCTCCCCCTATTCATAGGCGCATATGCCCCTCGTGTGAAAGGATACTCTCCGGGAAAGCCCAGATCCCTTACGTAGTCCAACCCCTCAATATCCTCAGGGGTATAGATATCCTTGATAGGGATCCCGGAAATAGTAGTAAATTCCGTCTTTCGCGGAGGCGTCTTGGAAAGGACGTCATCCTCCCACTCCCTTCTCTTCTTTGCTATCCGTTCGATTTCTTCCTTTTTATACATGATCTTTTCCTCCTCTTCCTATTACTGGAGCCTCTCTTCAGGCACTAACTTCTCGATAGTCTCTATAATATCCTTCATCATAGTCCCGGGTGCGAATGTTTCCTTTATCCCCAGGTCCAGTAATCTCTTTCGATCCTCTTTGAGGATAGTACCTCCATAGATTACAGGTATATCCATCCTCTTCCCTTTAAGAAGTTTCATCACGCGTTCGCCCATTGGAATCACAGATGCAGAAAGATTGCTTAATCCAATAATGTCAACATCCTCCTGTATGGCCGCCTTTACGATACTCTCTGGTGTCTGCCTCATCCCTAAATATATCACTTCCATCCCTGCATCCTTGAGGGCCATGGCCACCATTTTTACTCCAAGGTCGTGACCGTCCAACCCCGGTTTTGCAAGTAATACTCGGATTGGTCTCTTTCTTGCCATAGATTCCTCCTTTTAAAGGTTTATTCCAACAAAGTGAGGGATTAAAAACGCTGAGCTTTAAAACCATTCACGTCCTTTCAATCTTGTGATCGGCCGTAGGGAGGTGTGATTCGACCTCCAGCCCCTAGGGACTTCGCCCCGGAAGCCCGCGCGTCCATGTCTTAAACAGTGAAGGCATACGGGGTTGTGGTGAAAAAAGGACGAAGTAGTATGAATCTGGCCTTATGGAACTCGAGACCGACAGAGAGCATACGTTTCAAGAAGTAGTGCACAAATCGAATACGAGAGACAACAACAGCAGGAAGGTCAGCCCGACCCCGGCCTAAGCTCGGTAAGAGTGGGCAGTGATGTTTGCTGTAGTGGTGTAAGTCTGTGTCCGTTGAAATTTGGGCGACATTGCCTCCTGGACATGGACGGCGCAGGGCTATCGGTAGCTCAGCGACTTCAAGGCATAGGAAAGTAGCAGGAACGGTGTAATGATTTGGCGTGCTGCTTAGGAACGTATTCCTATAGCCGCCCTTCGATTGCATAATCCTGAAATATTATGAAAAAGATTTAGAGTTAGGGGGGTTAACCCCCCCGTTCAGGGATTTAGGAGGTCTAAATGCCTGAGGCCCCGTGGCCAGAGCATGTGGGAGACAAACGTTTCCCGATATAAAGTAAAGGAACCTTTTCGGACACGTATGAAGATCTGTAGCTATCGTGATACAAGTATCGTGCCATAAATCTTCACGCCTTAGCTCCATGCAGGTTACGTCTCGAAGAACCCACGATATCCCTCTTGATAACTTGCTCAAAAAAAACCGTCCAACATATCACAATGGGAAGAAAACTCTGCGTGCAGGTGATTACGAACTTGAAGATATTACCTATGATGGGAAGATGAGAAGGTGAGACATATACTCGACATATACTGAAGGAGGGGAAGACTGATAGAAAGGCTGAAGCACGGTTTCGCACGCTTTTCCCAAAGTCCCGGTTGTAACAATCTTGGAGATTCTGAGAACTTAATCGGGGCGCTCTCTTTTATTAAGTTGTGTTATTTTGCTTTGAGGAAAGACTAAAAGGATAACAAAACCTATCTGCACAGACGGTCTAGAACAAACCAGGCAGGATCATTTCAGAGATATAGACAGGGTATAGTTTATGGAATATACCAGTTGTATTAACCTGTTATCAAGCTGGGTTGAAACAATCCATATGGTGGTTCAGAATAGATCATCTTGCTTTTAGATTTGAGAGAGTTTACGTTTTAATCTCTGGCGAGTTATACCCAGAAGCCGGGCAGCAGCACTTTTGTTCCCATCAACCAAATCGAGTACCTTTTTTATATAGGTGGCCTCCATTCTTTTCAGACTCACTACTTCATTTACAAAGACTACCTCTTCATCTGACGTCTTCTCCGCTGCCCAACGCACCTCAGGGGGAAGCTCTGATGCCAGGATCCAATCTCCCTCGGTCAATATCATTGCTCGTTCTATAACATTTCTTAATTCCCTGATATTCCCTTTCCAGTGGTATTCCTCCATTGCCCTTATCGCCTCAGGGGAGAACCCCTTGACATGCTTCTTAAATTCCATGTTAAACTCCGCTAGAAAATATTTTGCTAACAAGGATATATCACCTCGCCTTTCCCTTAATGGAGGAAGATGGATTGGAAACACGTTTAATCGATAATACAGGTCTTCTCTGAACCTGCCTTCTTCTGTCTCCTTTTCAAGATTCCTGTTTGTGGCTGCAATGATTCTGACGTCAACCTTTATAGGCCTTGTCCCTCCGACTCTATAGAACTCGTTCTCCTGTAAGAATCGGAGTAGTTTCACCTGAATAGATGGGCTGATATCACCAATCTCATCTAAGAATACGGTACCTTCATTAGCGGTCTCCAATATCCCGATCTTTCTCCTTGTGGCCCCTGTAAAAGCTCCTTTCTCGTGCCCGAAAAGCTCACTTTCCAACAGATTCTCGGGTAGAGCGGCGCAGTTCACAACGACTAATGGTTTATCCTTGCGATTGCTATTATAATGGATGGCCCGACACAAAAGTTCTTTCCCCGTCCCACTTTCTCCCTGGATCAAGACTGTAGATGTGGGACTCTCGGCTACCTTCCTGGCCAAGGCACAGACCTTCTTCATATTTTCATCATTCGTGATTATTCTACCGAAGTGGTATTTCTGAACCCTGTCTTCTCTTAGTTTCTTGATCTCCTTCTTTAGTCGACACACCTCAAGCGCTTTGGATACTGCAAATTTCAGTTCTTCTGTGTCAAACGGCTTGGCAATATAATCGAATGCCCCTCCTTTTATCGCCTCTACTGCCCCTCTGATTCCGCTGTATGCTGTCATCAGAATTACTATTGCGTCTGGATTTATACTATGAATCTCCCTGAGCACCTGAAATCCATCCCTATCCGGGAGCCTAACATCTAGAAGTGTGAGGTCTGGAGAGATCTTTCTGAACTTCTGAAGGGCCTCCCTTGCGTCCTGGGCTAGATAAACGGTAGCCCCATCCCTCTCAAAGCTTCTCTTCAGGGAGTTTCTCAGAAGCCTCTCATCGTCTACTATCAATAATCTCATAGTGGAAACTGAATCGTAAAGGTACTCCCTTGTTGCGGGATACTTTCGACCTGAATCTCTCCCCCATGCTCCTCAACGATCTTCTGGCATATGGACAACCCTAGCCCGGTTCCATTATTTTTGGTACTAAAGAATGGGTCGAAGATCCTGGGGATATTCTCTTGGGGAATACCAATCCCGTAGTCCTTAAACGTTATTGATAATAGTTTCCGTTTTCCATTTCTTTGAACAGCATTCTGAGCTGTCCTTATCTCGATCCTTCCCCGGGGTTTGCTTGCCTCAACAGCGTTAATCAGGATGTTTAAAAAGACCTGCTTAATCTTAGCCGGGTCCAATCTTACACTGGGAAGGGAGGCATCAAGATCTTCTATAACCCTGATCTCTTTTGCTATGATCTTATCCTTAAGCGAAGATATGGATTTGTGCAGCAACGAATTCACCTCAACCTCGCTGGTCTCTAATTGTGACGGCCGCGCGAAGCTAAGTATCTGTTTTATAAGAGTCTCCATCCTGTCCACTTCCTCAAGGATTGCCTCTAAATCCTGTTTTCTTTCCCCTTCTAGAGATAAATCTGAGATGAGGTTTTGGACGGTGGTGTATATCCCACTCAAAGGGTTTCTTATTTCGTGTGCTACACCTGCCGCAAGATTTCCTAATGCCGCCATCTTTTCCATTCGAGTTAAAGAGTCCCTCATCTTCTTCTTTTCGGTAAAATCTTGGACCATAGTGGTAACACCCGATATCCGGTTTTCATCATTATAGAAGGTATAAGTACTAATCCGTAGGGCGAGGAGGTTCGCTTCGTCATCAAGATACTCGATTTCCTCTTCAAGGAGATTCTGTTTTTTCTTGATCGTAGTGTGAATTATCTGGGCAATCCTCTCCTTGGAACCGAAGAAAATATCGCTTATCAGCTTTCCCTCAACCCTCTCCTTTTTCAATTTAAATATCTCTTCTGCCTTTGGATTTATCGAAATCAATCTCCCGTCCATACCAGTAATTATAACGGCTATCTCCAGGCTATTAAGAACGTTTTCCAAAAACCTTTTTTCTTCTATCAGACGATTATGGAGCTTTAAGTTCTCAAACATCTTACCGACTTGTGAGGCATAGATCTTCATAACCTCGGTCAATGTCTCGTTAAACATGTTACCGTCCTGACTATCAATCTGCAATACACCAGCAGTCTCGCCATAACATGTAATAGGAAGAAGAAAAGCACTCCCTCTGCTATTATGGAATGGAAGCATGTTGCCGTATTTGTGTAGGTCTGAAATTAAGACAATAGTGGGTTTCTGACATGCCTCCAAGAAGGGTTGTTCATTCAGATCTATACGAATCTTCTTTGAATAGTCTCCGTCATAGCCTCGACTATACCGTAACTCCAAGGTTTGCCTATTAAAGTTTCTACACCAAATGGCCCCGCTTTTGGCCCCGCTAATCTCGACAGCTTCATTTAACACCTCCTCGGCAAGGCGATCAATATTCTTGATCTTACTCAATCTTTTTGAAATCTCGTGCAGCTTTATCAAATATCTTATCTTTGATTGGTTCTGCTCGTATAGCCTTGCATTCTCAATTGCAATGCTTGCATGATTGGCAAAGAGCATCAGTTTCTGAATATCGTGCTTGGTGATTTCAAACTGCGTATGATCACGGTCGACACCTATTATTCCAAATGTTTCACCCTTCGATTTAAGAGGGACATAGAGAGTAGATATTCTGCCCTGTTTTTTTGCAATCTTCTTGTCCAGCTCGGTGAGACGTGGATCGGTACGATGATCTTTAATAAATGTATAAGTAATAGATTTTGCAGCTCTTATCTCTATACAATCATGCCGGTGGGCATCGAACGGCTTCTCTTTAGCCAACTTCTCTCCTTCAGGCGTAAACCCTTTTGTCTCTTTACACTTCAGAAAGCGTTTCTCTTCATCCCATAGATATATAACAGCACGATCATATTTGAGGCCTTTTACTACGTTCTCCAGTATACCCTGAAGTACTCTATCCAAGGTGATCTCATCCACAAGAAGGGGATTAACGTTATGGATGCTTGCGATCAGTTTATGCTCTTCGATAATCTGAAGAGAAAGGCGCGTGTTCTCTTCCTGTAATTCTCTCATCCTTTCGGATAGGATATTCGAGTTGCCTTTACGAAGTATCTCAAACTTTGGTAGGGATTCGAGATACTCATCGTCCTCTAGAAATTCCAAGATATACATCTATTTATTTCCCTTCCTTAAAGACATGTTGGAGTGCTTTGCGGAAGGCCTTGTCAGTCGTTCGTATCAAGTTTTTGACCATCCATCGGGTCGCCTAGTAAGTTATGAAATCTGGGCCTTGTAGCGTCAAGCGGTTCACGATTTGCCCACTGCCGTGGGTCGTTTACCCCGTAGAATTTCCCGACAGGGCCTGTACTTAACGGGGTAAACTTCGTCGCATAGGTCGTCCGAAAGGCTCATGCCCCTTGAAAGTGGTTGTGCAGGGAGCCTCTTTTTCTTGACACGAATACTTTTTAAGGAAAGCAAAAATAAGGCCAAAAAAAACACTCAGGTCAAAAACTTAACTCCGAGTAAATAGATTCTTCAACGAGGAATGTGGTTAACCACTTAAAAATATAACATTAGGCCAACGCCTTGCGCAGATTTTCAAAGACAACAGGCCTGATCCGTGTTCCACCATTCCAGTTGCGGACCGAAGTGGAGGTAAGTCGTAGACGGGTTAGTTACTCTTTTGGTGGCGATAATTAGTCGCAGGCATTGGGTACATTTGGACTCTAACCAGACTTTTTGGATTTCCCAAAATTTGAAACCGGAAGGTCGTTCCGCTTTCACCCCGTTAGGGATCTGCACCCTCTCGCAGGGCACCTGATAGTTACTTATCACTCTGTTTCATTTAAGATTTAAAAAGTGTAAGCCCCTGGTATTAACGGCAATTAAGGGTAGAGAGTTAGGTAAAATCGGCAGTTGCGAGATTTAGGTGAATTGTGAGTGGTCATAACCATTAGGTCAAAATTAAGCGTGAGGAGGAATAACGGCCACAAGGGTTGCAATAGGCTTCATGCCATCATCGTTCCCTTTGTGGCCTAGACTTATGAGTACCCCATCAGTCTTCTTATTCTATCTTCGATAGGTGGATGAGTGCTAAAAAGATTCATGAGGGTGGCTCCTGAAAGGGGATTTACAATAAACATATGAGCGGTGTACGGTTCAGAATGCATCGGTATAAGCCTGGATGCTTCGGCCAATCTTCTCAGGGCGTTGGCGAGTCCCGTAGGTGTACCGGCAAGATAGGCGCCAGTAGCATCAGCGATATATTCACGGGCTCGAGAGATTGCCATTTGGATCAACATCGCGGCTATCGGGGCAAGGATAGACATTGCGATCAACCCCACAATCCCTCCGCTATCCTCTTCATCATCTCTGCCGCTACCTCCAAATATAGCCGCCCAGCGTGCCATATTAGCCAATATCATGATAGCTCCGGCTAGAGTCGCAGCGATGGAACTAATTAGAATATCGCGATTTTTTATATGTGCCATTTCATGTGCTAAAACGCCTCTTAGCTCCTCTTTGTCAAGAAGTTGCAAGATCCCCTGAGTAACAGCAACAACTGCGTGCTTTGGGTTTCTCCCGGTTGCAAACGCATTGGGAGATTCAGATGGAATAATATATACTCGTGGCGTGGGGAGTCCTGCATGTGTGGCTAGTTGTGAAACCATCCTATGTAGCTCTGGTGCATCACTCGGCGACACTGGGTTTGCCCTGTATATTGCAAGCACTATCTTGTCCGAAAACCAGTAAGAGCCAAAATTCATGACAAGGGCAAACATAAACGCGATGATCATCCCCTGTTCCCCTCCAAAAAAACGACCTATTATCATTATTAGGCCTGTGAGACCTCCTAAGAGTAGAGCAGTCTTTATTGAGTTTACCATCTCAAATCCTCCTTTGAAAGCATGTGATCTTGCGATACCTCGGCAGAGGCGGCTGAAGAATCGCCCCTACTCGCAAAAGAAAAAAGAAGGTTTAGAATGTTTCACGTGAAACATCGATCTGTTACCAACATCAACCTCGATCGAGCAACCTGTGCGCTTCTTCCACTACGCGGTCAGCTGTGATACCGAATTTCTCGTACAACGTCTTATATGGTGCAGAAGCCCCGAAGCGCTCTATTCCAACGACAGTTCCCCCGCTCCCAACGAAGCGATGCCAGCCAAGTGTGGTCCCTGCTTCAATAGCTATCCTCTTTGTTATTCCCGGCGGCAGTACCTGCATCCGATACTCCTCTGGCTGTTTCTCGAATAATTCCCAACACGGCATACTTACCACCCTCACCCTCTTACCCTCTTTTTCGAGCCTCTGAGCTGCCTCTATCCCAATATGGACCTCAGAACCGCTTGCGATCACTACAAGATCCATTATCCCGCTTTCCGGATCCTTTAACACATAAGCGCCTTTATAAAGGCCACTTGCCGGCGCGTATTTACCCCTGTCGAGTACCGGAACCCTCTGACGTGTCAGTACCAGCGCAACAGGCCCATCTTTATGCTCAAGGGCAACACGCCAACCCACCGCTGTCTCATTCGCATCAGCAGGCCTTATAACCAAAAGATTCGGTATAGCCCTCAGGGATGCCAATTGCTCTATTGGCTGATGGGTTGGTCCATCCTCTCCTAAACCGATACTATCATGTGTTAAAACATAAATGACCTTCAGACCCATCATTGCTGCCAATCTTATGGATGGTCGCATGTAATCTGAGAAGACCAGAAACGTACCACCATAAGGAATCACACCTCCATGTAGTGCCATACCGTTCAGAATCGACCCCATACCATGCTCCCTAACGCCAAACCTCAAATTCCGCCCGCCATACTGCCCTGCCTGTAGATCCTTCTCTCCCTTTATAACCGTCTTGTTCGATGGCGCCAGGTCCGCAGAACCGCCGATCAGGTTCTTAACGTTCTTAGCTATCGCATTCAGTACAGTCCCAGAGGTAACACGTGTTGCTACACCCTTTGAGTCTGCTGGAAACGATGGGATATCCCTGTCCCAACCGGCCGGCAATCTACCACTCATTACCTCTTCCCACTCCCTCCCTAGTTCAGGATACTCACGCTTAAACGATTCAACCCTTGCCCGCCATTCCTCTTCCAGTTCCTTCCCATTTTCAACCGCCTTACGGAAGTGTTTCAAAGCCTCCTCAGGGATGAAGCACTCAGGTTTCTCCGGCCACCCCAGCCTCTCCTTCGTGAGCCTCACCTCTTCACTCCCCAGGGGCTCTCCGTGTACTCGTGGCGAATCCTGTTTGTTTGGACTCCCATATCCTATGTGGGTCCGTACAGCAATAAGGGATGGTCTTTCTATCTCTTTTTTCGCCTGAGATATCGCATCTTCTATCCCCTTAAGATCGTTACCGTCATCAACCCTCTCTACATGCCATCCATACGCCTTAAAACGCGCCAGTCTATCCTCTGTAAAGGTTATGTCAGTACTCCCTTCTATTGAAATCCCGTTATCGTCGTAAAGGTAGATAATCCTTCCCAACCTCAGATGCGCCGCAATAGACGCACTCTCGTGAGAAATCCCTTCCATCAGGTCGCCATCACTCACAATGCCATAGATATAATGGTCTACAATTGTATGACCCGGACGGTTGAAACGATCTGCCAAAAATCGCTCCGCAATTGCCATACCCACACCATTTGCAAACCCTTGCCCTAGGGGACCCGTTGTAGTCTCAACACCTGGCGTCACGCGAAACTCCGGATGTCCCGGCGTCTTGCTCCCCCACTTACGAAAATTCTTTAGCTCTTCCAACGGAAGATCATATCCTGTAAGGTGTAGGAGGCTGTAAAGAAGCATAGACCCGTGTCCCGCAGATAGTATAAACCTATCCCTGTCCGGCCATTCTGGATTCTTAGGATTGTGCCTCAAAAACTTAACCCACAAAACATAGGCTAACGAGGCAGAACCCATCGGCATGCCTGGGTGCCCCGACTTTGCCATCTCTATACAATCTATGCAGAGCATACGAATAGTATTTACACACAGCTCATCCAATCCTGAACCCTTCAACACCTCGCCTTTATCAGGCGACCCATTCCTCGACTCCTTCTCCACTCCGCCTACTCCTCTTTAACCACGTCCTGCTTTAACAATAGATTCCTTGAAGACCCGATAGAATTCCTCATGTTCATTAAGCGCCCGTTTCAAGATCTTTCCCATATTCTCTATATCCTTAGTATTTATGACCAGATTCACACTCTTACCAAAGGCCACTAGATTATCCATTGTCCTGAACCCTTCTCCCATCAACACCACAAATATATTCCTCCTTGTGCTCATAAGGAGCCCGTTCAGGTACTCTTGCACACGGTTCGAACCATAATTATCACCATCGAAGCCTTCATCCAACACTACCAGATCATAAACATGAAAACGCATCTTTTTCAATGCATCCTGAGCTGAATATGCCTCAGTAACATGATACTCCATCAACTTCAAAGTTTCTTTTACTCTTTCAGCAATCCCTTTATCCCTTTGGCATAACAGTGCCGTCTTTACGCCTTCTTCGATAAAATCAAACGGCCTTTCAAAAGCTTCATCATCCAATCCTCCCTCATCCATCCTCTTCTTTCGCGGCTTTTCCTCGGCGGGCCCATAAACACCAGCCCCCCTATCCACCGAAATCTTGCTTTTGCATTTTGGGCACGTTAAGGAGACCATCTTACCCTTTGGAAGCTTTTCATCTGAAATTCTGAACTTTCTATTGCAACTTTTGCAAACAACCTCCATGCCCTTCCCCTGATACAATACTCTCAAAAAATCTCTACCTATTATTCTTCTCCTCCCGTAACTTGCATCACCGGCCACCACCATATCTCCCTCACGATCCCCGCATAGATAAACCCCCACACCTAAAACCTCCCACAAAACCTGGCATGGCAGCTGACCACCCCAGGAAGTCCAGTGATTTAGAAGTCAACCGGCTCACCAGAATCTTCTGCCCCCCGAACGGTTACCTCCTTTTCCTGCCGTAGCTCAAATCCACCTCGAGGCCTTCAATGTCAGTAGTCTTTTCGCCACGCCCGCTCTTGATTTGATCTATACCGCGACCAACAACAGCTCTACGCGAGGCATAACTTAATGCTGTTTCTTCCGTTATCAGCCCTTTTTCATATAGGCCTATTATATACTTGTCAAATGTGGTCATTCCAAAAGCCTCGCCCGCCTCAATAATATCATAAAAAGTCTTCCCCTCTGACTCGCCGTGAAGTATCGCATCTTTTACCCTTAGATTCGTCCCCATAATCTCAAAAGCAGCTACCCGACCCCCTCCTACCTTTGGCAGAAGTCTCTGACAGACAATCCACCGCACGGTATCGGCCAACCTCACTCGAATCTGACGCTCTTCTTCTGTATTGAACATACCAACGATCCGATTTATGGTCTGACCAGCGTCTACCGTATGGATGGTGCTTAGAACTAGATGCCCAGTTTCAGCTGCGGATAGCCCTATCTCTACGGTCTCCCGGTCACGCATCTCACCTACAAGGATCACCTTCGGCGCTTGCCGCAGTGCGGCACGAAGACCATTTGCAAATGTATCAAAATCCGTACCCATCTCCCTCTGGTTGAATGTTGCCTTCTTATGGGGATGCTGAAATTCCACAGGGTCCTCAAGAGTAATAACATGAACCGACTTCTTTTCATTGATCTCATTGAGTATTGCGGCCAACGAGGTCGACTTGCCACTACCCGTCGCCCCCGTTATAAGAATAATCCCATTCTTTTCCTCGGCCATCTTCAAAAAAGCCTCTGGTAGATTTAGCTCATGACACGTGGGAATCTTCGTCTCAAGCTTTCGCAAAACAATCGAATAGCTACCACGCTGTGAAAATATGTTTACCCTGAAGCGAGCCTTTCCTGGAAGCTGATACGAACAGTCGCATGATCCTTCCCTTAAGAGTATCTCACTTAAACGTCGGTCACGATTGATTAGATTAAGCGCAAATATCTCTGTTTGGAAAGGGGTCAGCTCCTTTATTCCAGGTTCAATATCGACCTGCCTCAACTCCCCTGAACTTTCTACCTGAAACGGCCTTCCCACGGTTATATTCAGATCCGAAACGTTTTCATGGGAATCGAGCATCCTGGAAAGGATGTGATCTATTTCTTGCTTTCTCATAAGAGCCCCCAAAATATTCCCTTAGCCCTGAAAAAGCCTATCTTAACGTAACAGAATGCCCATGATCACTATATTCCTTTCCCTCTCCTCTCTGAATCATAGCTCCTACTACCCTGAGACGCGTCTCTCGGCTTCACACCATAGGCGCTACCCCACACCCTGTGGAACGTCTCTCGTTGCAACGAAACCTTCCTGCCCCCCACTTCTTTTTGATCACAAGCTACTACCACCGACATAATCGCGATATCTAGGTAGGAAGATACATGAATTGCCGCTGCTCGCTATTCACACTTATCACCCGTCCACGGGCTCTCTCACTAAATCTTGAAAATCCCCTCTACTGGTCTCAAACAGCTCAAAGCAGAAACGCATTTGGCCACGACTTCTTTATACCTCAGTAAAATCAGCAGGCGGCTTTTTAAGGAAAGGTCTGAACTTGCTCTTGTCATTCGCTTTGGCATAGGCCTCTTCAGCACTAATCCATCCCTTGTTGAGGAGATCCATAATAGCATCGTCTAAAAGCTGCATACCGTATTTCTTCCCAGTTTGAATTATTGAGGGTATCTGAAACGTTTTTCCTTCCCGAATCAGATTCCGAACCGCAGGATTTGCAATCAGTATCTCCAAGGCAGCACACCGACCTTTCTTGTCAACCCTTTTAAACAGTACCTGCGCAATCACTGCGCGGATGCCATCAGCCAGCGTGGAACGAATCTGTGCCTGTTCATCTGCCGGGAACACCTCTATAATCCTATCCACCGTCTTGACCGCACTAGTTGTGTGCAGCGTTCCAAATACAAGGTGTCCTGTGGACGCAGCCTCGATAGCCAATGAAATCGTCTCCAGGTCGCGCATCTCTCCAACCAGGATGATATCCGGGTCTTCGCGCAACGCCCCTCTAAGCGCGGTGGCAAAAGACCTCGTGTGCGTTCCCACTTCTCGATGGTTAACGATACAATTTTGACTCTGGTGTACAAATTCAATAGGATCCTCTATAGTGATAATATGATCTTTCCTTGTCTTATTTGCCTCGTTAATAATCGCTGCTAATGTTGTAGATTTCCCACTCCCCGTCGGGCCTGTTACCAAAACAAGCCCCCTCGGAAGAGACGCTAGCTTAGGTACTACAGGAGGAAGGCCCAACTGTTCTGCTGTTAGAATCTTGCTTGGAATTTCCCGAAAGACAGCGCCAACACCATTCCTATGCATAAAAAAGTTTGCCCTGTACCGAGCAAGTCCCGGTATTTCATATCCAAAATCCACATCCCCTGTTTCCTCAAATACCTTGACTTTATCCTCCGGAGCGATTTCATACAGCATACTCCTCAGTTCGTCGTTTTCCAATACCTTATACTTAACCCTCTCTATATCCCCTCTGATCCGAAGGAGTGGCTGCGAGCCGGCTACAAGGTGGAGGTCAGAAGCGCCCTCTTCATGCATCAGCTTAAAGAACGCATCGATCTTGGCCATCGTCATCTCCTGTCTAATTTGCGTATTATCATTTTCATATCACGGTTTTTTTGAGCGTCTACTGGGACCTCCCTCCTGCAAAAGTGGTACGGCCTTTTCCTTTTGAGGGCGAAAGCCCGGGTCTTCGAAATTTAGCCAGGCGAATTCTCAATCCCGAAACTCCTCCCGCGACACCGAGATTAGCCTTTTTACGAGACCATCAAGATTGAATCCTATTCCCTTCTTAGAAACTTCAATTTCTCTTCCGACTCTTCTTTCAGTTCGGAAAATTCCTCATCAGTATCAAGAAGCTTCATGTGGGCTTCCAGTATTGATCTCAATTGAACTTCCAGCTGTAACCGCTGTCTTTTTAATTCTGTTATCTCCTCGTGTATCTGAGCAAGCCTATTATGAGCAGAGTTTAATATCTTTTCGGCCTTCACCTCAGCCTCGGACACAATCAACTCTGCCTCCTTCTGAGCATTTGCCTTCATATTGTCTAGCACCTTCTGTGCACTAACCATAGCCCGCTTGAGAGCGCTTTCCCCGTCTTCAAGCTCTTTAACCCTCCGTTTTAGTACCTGTATCTCTCCCCGAAGCCTATCATTTTCTCGTGTGACTTCTTCAAACTCGCGTGCCACACGCTCCAAAAATCCATCTACCTCACGAACATCAAATCCTCTAAATCGTAAATGAAACTGTTGCTGTTGTATTTCTACTGGGGTAATCTTCATGCCGATATTCCCCTTTATTGCGAGTTAGTTCAAGAGCCTAAACGTTATCATCCTCAAAGTGTTGACCAAAAATGTTTGCAAAA
The DNA here is from genome assembly GCA_012961955.1 of Desulfobacterales bacterium. Taxonomy (GTDB): domain Bacteria; phylum Desulfobacterota; class Desulfobacteria; order Desulfobacterales; family DTYH01; genus DTYH01. The sequence goes on from DTYH01000229.1 coordinate 25,964, forward strand.
AGACAATAGCCAGCAGAACAATTATGGGTGATATGTCGATCCCCCCGAAGGAAAAGGGGATAAACCTCCGAACATTAAAAAGGACCGGTTCAGTTATTGAATAGATAAAACGTACAATTGGATTATACGGGTCCGGGTTAACCCACGAAAGAATAGCACGCGCAATTACCAACCACATAAATATGGTCAAAACTATGTTGATTATAGTAGCAAAAGCCTGTAATAGATTCCCCAGTATAAACATTGTATAAAGTCACCTTCCACTAGACGAAACCCGTACTGAATGTATTCGCCCGGTTACAACCTGTATTACCGGCTCCGTTCCCTTATCTTTCCCTTAAAGATCGGGATTGAACTGGCATGTTAAGAGTAATACCGCATCCTCTTTCCGGCATTTCCTTCTTCTCCAAGCTTTGTGCCCTATACAAAAACGCCTTCATGTATCCCCGTCCCAACCATTTACTCAAGGCAATAGCGAAAGATTAGCGTAAAAACATAGTAAACATAATGGCCTTTCATCCAAAAGTCAAGAAAATTTGCGAAGCCATTGACATGGAGCAACATGTCGCATTAGTATCAGCTACTAGCTTCTCCCTACCCATGAATCGCTCTTTTTCCGATGAGCTGTACCGAGACCTTTCAGGGGGTGAGTCTTTCCTTCTCGCTCCGACGTCTCCAACCTCTTTTCTTGGTAACACTTTAGCTCTTTGAAAAAATTCCGCTGTGGGACATGTAGCCTTCGCTCTCAAGGCACGCCTTACTCATCGAAAAAGTCTCTAATTTATCGTAACTCCTCACGGCGTAATGGCTTTGTTCGAACGGCCTGGCGGAAACCCTTGTTTTTCCGAGAGCTGAAATTGGAGCAAACCGCCTTACAAGGGCAGAACGCCATTAAACCCCATTTCCCGCCTTTCTTATATCTTATATAAGCTAAGACATAATTCATCCTGGCACAAGTGCCCGCGCTTTCTAACGGTGGGAAATATAAGGTGGAATGCCCACGGCCACAAAGCATCCCCCGCTTTCAAGTCACTGCAAAAACAAAGGTTGGAGACATTGGAGTGAAAAGAAGACCTTTATGCCGTGAGCAGTTATAATTTCTCAATTTGCCGCTCCTTTTTACTGCCCCACACCCTTACACGTCATTTACGGGGAAGACTATCTTGATAATCTGTGTAACGGGAGGTAATCTATGAAAAGACTAGACAAAAAAATAGGATTTATCGGAGCTGGAAATATGGCAGAGGCAATGATAAACGGCCTCTTAGAATCCGGGCTCACAATACCTTCTCAAATTTCGGCAAGTGATATCAGGCCTGACCGCCTCGCTATTATGTCTCAAAACTACGCCATTGAAACGATAGAAAACAACACCCAGATTTTCAAAAGGTGTGATGTGGTCATACTTGCTGTTAAGCCCCAGCAGATGAATCACATATTAGAAGAAATCGCCGATCTTCTGACGAACGGTCTCACAACCAGGAAACTAGTTATTTCCATTGCCGCTGGAGTCCCCATAAGAAAGATTGAACAATACCTATATCGAAACCTCGACGACGAATCAGCAAAGCTCCTTCCGATTGTCAGGGTTATGCCAAATACCCCGGCATTAGTTCAGGCAGGCATGGCTGGGATGTCAGGTAATAGATATGCAGGCACAGACGATCTGCAAACAGTACATAACATACTAAAGGCTATAGGAGAGGTGATCGAGTTTGAGGAAAAAGATCTTCACGCAGTAACTGCACTTAGTGGCTCCGGGCCAGCCTATGTGTATTACTTTATAGAATCGCTTCTCCAAGGTGCAAAAGAACTAGGTTTAAAACGCAGTGACGCCCTCACCCTAACCCTTACAACCATAAAAGGTGCAATAAAACTATTGGAGGAAGCACGCGAAGACGCAAGAGTACTCCGAAATAAGGTAACATCTCCTGGGGGGACAACAGAAGCAGCTTTAAAAGTCCTAGAAGACCGCAAGGTAGGCTCAAGTATTCGGGAGGCCCTCAAGGCTGCAGCAAATCGATCCGTGGAATTGTCGTCTTAGCAGCCTGGTGACACTTTAGCCGTTTCAAAAAGTGTGTCTCTCACCCTTGCTGAGCCAACACGTTGACGTTTACCCCGATCAAGACCTTTCACGCTTCAGCCCGTCTCAGTCTCACTCGTGCTCAGTTAACCGACGCTGACCACCGATGAGAGTTCATGTCTCTTGCCCTCCTCCTCATGGTCATTCTGAAGTCGAGTAGCCCCAGGGAACCTCCCTCTTAGGCCCTCCAGACCCGTACATGAGACTCCCGTCTCATACGGCTCTTATGGCCTGACCGTCATCAATCCCTAAACACCAGTGCGCAAGAAGGGACGGTTGAGTCTTTCGAACACGATGGGGCCAACGTATCGCACCGGATCCTCTCCACACCTTGTTGTATTTGCGCTATCCCCGTGTAATGATATCTTCATCCAGATGAAACAGAACCCGCCTCAACTCACCACCTCCAAATCCGCCGTAATAATTAATCCATCCCTGTAGCCCTTGACCAAATCCTCTTTCACAAGGCCTCTACATGCGAATACGTTTGGCCAGACCCACGACTGATCGCCAGGGTAAAGCCCACCATCAGGTTACCATTCCGACCTCGAGCTAGACAGCATCTGAATCTATAACCCAAAAAACAAAGCTGGTCTCCTGGTAATCTTGCCAGTAATGGCTGCTCTTACAGTAAACAACCCTTGTCCGCTCCGGATGAAGGGTAGGCCTACTCGCGTGAAAACCCTCAACCAGCACCTC
>DTYH01000230.1 GCA_012961955.1 Desulfobacterales bacterium
ACGCCAGTTTGACATTCCCTGTAATAACAGACGCATTACAACCTTCCATTCTCTGAATTTCCAAGGCACACAGCATGGCCCTCTCCATCATCAGAGGGTTTCCTTCCTGTTTAAGCCCGACCAGGAAAATCACTTCTTTTGCTTCCTGACCGAAAAGATTCTCTTTCTCCTCAGGACAGGCCAGGACAGACTCTATTTGCGACTGTGTGAGTATGTTTTTTGCGGAAGGACCAATGCCATAGTCTTCAACAAGAGGTGTACTTAAGACTTCCTTAGCTACAACGATTGCCCCTATTCTTCTCTCCTGGATTTCGCCATCTTTTCCGAGTTGAATACTAAAACCTCCTGGCATACCGCTTGTATCCAAGAGCCTGGTCTCGAGTAAAATATCGATCTGCCCATTTTCCATTACCTTTTTCAAAAGGTGCTCCAGCTCTTCCTTTTCTCCTGATACGATCACCTGGACTGGCATTCTACCGCCAAGGTCTGACCCGGATTCTACTAGAATTACTTTGTAGTATTGGGAAAGCTCATAGGCTGCCTTTAGTCCCACCCAACCTCCGCCGATTACCAGCACTTGGGGTTCCACGGATATTCCTTCCAAAACCTGACCTGCCTGAGCCGTTTGATCTCCCTCTCTCATTTGAGTACTCCTAAGTACCTTGCCACCTCTCGGGCCGCATGACCTGCATGAGCCATGGAATCGAGGATACTCTTCGGACCCTGAGACGTACCGGCAAGAAATATTCCCTCCTGATTAGTCGACGTCCTCTTAAATCCGTTAGACACAGCAAAAAAGCCGTTTTCGTCAAGCCTTAAACCTAATAGTTCTGCAACTCTCTTGTTGGTTTCACCTGGCATAATCCCTATTGATAATACAACCAGGTCAAACACTTCTTTAACCGGACCTCCGTCCTTTTCATCAACGTACCGAAGTATCAGCCTGTCATTATCTCCTTGAAAGATATGACCTGGCATGCACCTTATCATGCGCAAATCAGACTCGCATTCCCGGTAAAATCGGGGAAAGTCGTTACCGAATGTCTGAATATCCATGTAGAAGACAGACACTTTTGTTTCAGGGCTTCTGTGGCGAATCACCCTTGCCATTCTTAAGGCATATGGACAGCAAACCTGAGAGCAGAAGACGTGTTTGAGCTGCGGATCACGGCTACCCACACATTGGATGAATGCGACCTTTTGAGGTACTTGGTGGTCTGATGGCCTAAGCACCCGTCCTTTCTGTCGCAACATACGCTCCAGCTCGAGACCAGTAATCAAGTTTTTATTAATTCCGTAACCGAAACGGGTCTTCTCAATCGGATTGTAGGGTGTAAAGCCACTCGCCACAATGATTGCGTCCACCTCTTGAACCGCCTCAGACAACTCCTGTTGGTCTAAGTTTATTGCTCCCTCGGGACACTCATCCCGACAAATGGTGCAGTCCCTATCCTTAAAGTAAAGACATTCGTTCTCATCGATCTCATAAAGGCAAGTATTCCGCCCAGAATGTCCTCTTTTTACCGCACCTGCCGGGCACTTCTCGAGGCATATTCCGCAATTGGTACACTTCTGAGGATCGATCAGTATGGGACGTCTATTGATGGTGACACGGAATCTGGCGTCCTTTATCACCTCTTTCAGCTCTGACTTCAGATGTACTCTGACCCCCGGTTCCTGCAATACCTCTTTTAACCTTTTCTGAGTAGCGCAAGCACCGCACTTTTGACACTTATCCGTGGCCTTGCAGCAGAATTGGATGGCATGGCCACCCAAAAAGCCACTCTTTTCTACAAGCAATACATTAACCTTTAGTCTTGCCAGCTCCCAAGCAGAGCTCAGGCCGGCAATGCCACCACCTATAACAAGAACTTGCTTGGCCCCTTTACTCAATGTCTAATGCACTCCCCTAAATCCCCCCGGCTTTCAGGATATCTGGAATCCTTTCTTCATATCCTGAAGCCATTAGATTTATACCATCACAGATATTACGATCCTTGATATCTCGTATCAATCGGCCAGCAACCTCTATACCCTTATCAATACTAGCATCTTTTATCTCTTCAAGCACATCTTCGGGGACAAACAGACCCGGGTAGCTGCCGTCAGCATACTTATGGACCTCCTCTGGTACCAATACCCTGATGCTGGCCAATATCTTCACTTCACTTTTTCTGGCATGCTCCATGAACCTTTTTAGGTTATCAATATTAAAAACAGGTAGAGTCAAAAAGAATTCTGCACCTGCCTGAACCTTTTTGTCGAATTTGTTGAGCTGAGGTCCAAGAGGATCAGCTTCCGGGTTTGCTACAGCGCCCAAACAGAATTGTGGATAGCCATTCAGTTCATTATGGGATATGTCACGGCCCTTCTCCAAGCCTCTGGCCATCCCCAACAACTGAACAGAGTCTATGTCATATACAGGCTTTGCATCAATATGATCACCAAACTTAGTATGGTCACCACTAACACAGAGGATGTTCTTGATATCCATTAGTGATGCTCCCAAAAGATCTGACGCCAGTGCTATCCGGTTTCTGTCACGACAGTTCAGGCTCATTATCGGGTCTACACCATTCTCGATTACCAGGCGAGAGGCTGCACATGCGCTCATTGTCATGGTAGCAAGTAGATTATCAGGGACAACCAACCCGTCCGTCAGATCTTTCAGGAACTTTACCTGGTTTATTAAACTATCCACATTTACCCCTTTTGGAGACGAAATATTTGCAGTTATAACAAACTTTCCTGATGCTAACGCCTCTTTAAACGTTTTTCCCATCTTTATCAAATCTCCTCTTGTAGGCCTCGTGGATCGCTATAGCCGGGTTTTGCTGAACGCTATACCGCCTTGGGGGGACAATCTCCTTTATTTGATCCAGTCTGCCCAGCCTCTCCAGACGCTCATAAATCTTGACCCAGGCACAATCCTTCTCGGGGTCTACCTCGCACTTACCATTCCGAGCTCCACTGCAGGGTCCATTCGGAAGACCTTTGGCGCACATGGTTACTGGACATATACCCCCTGTCAATCCAAGGACGCATTGATTACAGGCGCGACACCTCTCACTCCATATGCCCGGGCCTTCAGCCACTCCGATAAAAGCGGTATCCAGTCCTGGCACTACCACTTTTTCGCTGTAGACATCACTCAATAATTGAACCCCGGCTCCACAGGCGGTGGAAAGTATTACATCAAAATCCGCTACATCCACCTGCCTTTTGAGTTCTTGTAAAAATTCCCGATCACACTGTCTTTGAATGGTAATTTCTTTTATCTCTACAGCCTTCCCTTCCAGTCTTAATGCTATCTTCAGTTGAGCACTGAGTATGGCCACTTCCTTTTCTCCACCAGCTAAACACACTGCCACACAGGTTCCACAACCTACGATAAGAATCTTCTTATAACCTGAAATCAGCTCTTTGATCTCCTGGAAAGGCTTTCTTTTAGCAACTATCATGTTAGTCCTCCTGAAAATCGAGGTGAACCAACCTCCACCTCAGCCCCGTTGATCATGAAAAACAATGTCAGGCAACCTTTAGCCTTTCAGACTGTTTCCTCAGAGGATTTGGCCCGAGCTTTTTCGCCACCTGTGTCATCTCGATTACTGCTTCAGCAAATAACGGTGCATCAGACGCCCCTATGTAGTACATCCTGAGACGTTCACCGTTCAGCCCTATCTCATCCAGAAGCCTTTTTGTATATTCAACCCGTTCTGTAGCCCTTAAATTTCCTTCCAGGAAATGACAGTCCCCAATCTCTCACCCACCTACGAACACAGCATCTGCCCCGGCCTCAAACGCCTTAAGAATATGGACTATCTCCACCTTACCGGTACAGAGGTACTTAACTACGCGAACGGTAGATGGATACTGAAGTCTCTGGGAACCTGCCATGTCTGCGGCCGTGTATGTACAATACGTGCAGACAAAGGCCTCGATCTTTGGTTGAAAATCTTCCATCATCACCTCATCGTTCTAGAAGTGTATAATCAATCATCCGAATGCTCTGCCTAGTGACCGGTTACGAAAAATATCAGCATATCAGTCTACGGTATTAACATATCGCCTTAATATAGCGCCGTTATCTTTGCCAAAAACTGTTCATCCGTATTATGGGCCACCACGACAGCACCCCGGGGACAGGCTGTAGCACAATTACCGCATCCCTGACAAGCAGCTGTGTCAATATAGATAACCCCCTCTTCCTCGTCTAGCCTCGGCACATTATAAGGACATGTTCTTACGCATGTCAGGCAAGCCACGCACCTGGAGCCGTCCACCTGGGCCACAGCCCCTCCCACATACATCTGCGCCTTGGACAGAATCGTGCAGGCCCTGGAAGCAGCCCCCTTGGCTTGCGCTACCGATTCATCAGCAAATTTTGGCCCATGGGCAAGGCCACACAGGAAAAAACCCGCATTTGTAAAGTCGAGGGGTCTCAATTTCAGGTGCGCCTCAAGGAAGAAACCATCCTGATCGCACGGAAGTTTGAATACAGTAGCTAAGCTCTTACTATCCGAATGAGGCCTGATAGCTGCACTCAAGGTCAAAATATCGGCTTTCAGTTCAATGTCTGATCTCAAATTAGGATCATAGACAACAATTTGGAGTATACCGTCCACCTCCCTAACCTGGGGTTTTTTATCCGCCTCGTATCTGATAAACCTGACGCCATTTTCGCGGGCCTTCTTGTAATAAAACTCTTTGAACCCAAAGGTTCGTATATCCCTGTACAATACATAGATGTTCACCTTCGGGTTCAGCTCTTTTAGTTTAAGAGCGTTTTTGACTGCTTCAGTACAACAGACACGACTACAATATGGGTGTTCGTCATCCCTCGAGCCCACACACTGGATCATCACCAGATCCTTTATATTCTTTAAGCCCTCGTCACATGAAGCCAGCCGTTCTTCCAGCTCCCTTTGGGTCAGCACCTTGTTGTTCTCACCGTAGAGGTATTCCTTCGGCTTGTATTCTTCTCCGCCTGTGGCCACAATGGCTACGCCGTAGGAAATCTCTTCTTTCTTTCCATTCACGGAAATCGTACTCGTAAATCTTCCGACATGGCCAGAACAGTCAATTACCTCAGCATTGGTATAAACCCTAATGAAACGATTATCCTTTACCTTCTGAACCAAATCCTTCAAATATTCGGAAGGTCTGGCCCCCTCTTCGGTATAGTAAAGTGTTCTCGCATTGCCACCCAGATCTGCTGATCTCTCAATCAGATAAGTCTCGTAACCCTGCTCGGCAAGGGTTAGTGCAGCAGTCAGCCCAGCCAAGCCTCCACCAACAACTAGCCCCTTTTGCACAACATTGAACGGTACTTCATGAAGGGGTTCAAGGAGAGCAGCCCTGGCGACAGACATACGTACAAGATCCTTGGCCTTCTCCGTGGCATTTTCTTTCTCATTAGCATGAACCCACGAATTCTGATCGCGTATATTGGCCATCTCAAATAGGTATTTGTTTAGCCCGGCCTCCCTTAAGGTGTCCTGAAACAGAGGCTCGTGTGTCCGAGGAGAGCAGGAGGCCACCACTACCCGATTAAGTTTATGCTCCTTGATAATCTTCTTCATCTCTTCCTGGGTATCAGTGGAACAAGCGAATAGGTAGTTATCCGCAAATACAACATGAGACAGGGTCTTTGCAAACTCTGAGACCGCTTTTACGTCGACCACGCCGGCAATATTTATCCCACAGTGGCAAACAAATACTCCAATCCGAGGTTCTTCACCCCGAACATCCCGTTCTTCAGGATATACTTCTTCTGCAACCATGGTTCCTCTCACATCCGCCAGGAAACCCATTGCCTCGGCCGCAGCACTACTTCCCTGGAGAACCGTCTCGGGTATATCCTTGGGACTCTGGAACACGCCACATACAAAAAAGCCCGGCCTGCTGGTAGAAACCAACTCAAGTCCCCTGCTCTCACAAAAACCGAACTGATTCAGCTCAACTTCCAGTTTTCTTGCCAAATCCTGAAAGGCCTGGTTGGGGGAAAGTCCTACAGAAAGAATGACCATATCGAATTCTTCGGTTCTAATCTCGCCCGATTCATCAATATAGTTTATTTCAAGATTATGGCTGATCGGGTTTTCTACCACTCTTGAGATCATCGATCTCACAAATCGAACACCACTTTCTGATCTGGCTCGTTCAAAATATCGATCAAACCCCTTACCTTGAGCGCGTATATCGATATAGAATATGCATGTATCGATTTCCCGATCATGTTCCTTTGAAATTACGGCCTGTTTGATAGCATACATGCAGCAGACATAGGAGCAGTAGCCGCGGCCCATGGAGGCATCCCGGGAACCTACGCACTGAATCCACGCTATTCTTTTAGGCACCTGACTGTCTGACGGACGCTGGATATGACCCTGGGAAGGTCCGCCAGCAGACAGGATGCGTTCATATTCGATGCTCGTAATGACATTCGGGTAGCGTCCGTAACCATACTCCCCCCTTATGCTCGCGTCAAAGGTCTCAAAACCAGGTGCCAGGATGATAGTACCAGCACCAATCTCGATTATCTCATCCTGTTGTGCAAAATCGATCGCATTATTCTCGCAAAATTTTTCGCAAGCGCGACATCTTCCATTCTTGAAATAGATGCAGTTCTCTTTATCAATGGTGTAGATCAGTGGCACTGCCTGAGGGAAGCTGACATATATGGCCTTCCTCTTACCAAGCCCCCTATTAAACGCGTCGGGGACCTTTTTCGGACATTTACTCGCACATATACCACAACCAACACATTTATTCTCATCCACATAGCGCGCCTTCTTCTTGATCTTCACGCTAAAATTACCTGGAGGTCCTGAAATGTCAAGCACGTCAGCATAGCTGATAATCTCTATGTTGGGGTGTTTGGCCACTTCTATCAATTTTGGTGAGATCATACAGGTAGAACAATCGTTGGTAGGGAAGGTCTTGTCAAGTTGGGCCATTACCCCACCGATGCTGGTATTACTTTCGATGAGAAACACCTTAAACCCTGAATTGGCAGCATCGAGGGAGGCCTGTATACCAGAGATACCACCACCAATCACCGCAATAGCACCAATCTTGTTCCCGGTCCCCAAATTCCCTTTTGTTTCCATATCTTCCTACGAACCTATAGATTACTTTCTGTTAAATTGAATAGTATCTATTTAGGTGTATGTAACTTGCGCAGCGGTCATGGGTATATCTTTTGTGCGACAACGCAAAACCAAACTTCCTAGGTGTGCCCAGAACCGCCCTTCAATCGGATAGGGCTTAAATATTACATTAAATAAGGTTCTTTCCCTTCAGTAGCCTTAAAGGGTCAACAAAGTGCCGCGAAAGCCACGTCTTTACCCCTGGATTTCCCAGGGCTAGGCCGATCAGTTCTGTAAAATAGAATATGGGAAAATATATCTCAGTACCCAGCTTACTTGCTACCTTATCTTGATACATATCCAGGTTAGCCTGGCACATCTGACATGAAACAACAAAACACTCAGCCCCCACCTCAGCTGCCTTTTGATACAGTTTTCCGACCAGCTTAAAGACCAAGTCCGGTCTTGCAATCACATGGCTCGCACCACAACAGTCGGTCTTGTAAGACCAGGGGATCACATCGGCCCCCAGGCATTTAAGAATGCGATCCATACTTACCGGGTTTTCGCAGTCCTTCGCATCGGTTATCTTAGGGGGACGGCTCGACATACAACCATAATAGCAGACCACCTTTAGACCCTCTAGGGGCTTCTTTACTTTGGATTCAATGATGTCCAGTACGCCGTCCTGGCTAATAAAATTGGCCATATCCCAGACCTTGACCTTACCATGAAGGGTATACTGAAATTGGCCTTTATCCACTCCCAACAGTGCCTTTTCTGCAGTCTTCAACCGATTAAAACATAGCGGACAGGGCACCACCACGTCCTCCCCCATCTTCTCAGCAATAACTAAATTTCTGCCTGAAAGGGAGATGGCCGCCCAATGATTGAGGCTGTGCGCAGCGGTTGCGCCACAGCAGTTCCAGTCTGGCAGCTCTTGGAGTTCTATTTCCAGTTCTTTACAGACAGCCTGAATCGATTCTTCATAATCCCTGGCCGTCCCTTCCAGCGAACAACCGGGATAATAACTGACCTTCATTATAATTCCAGTTCCTCTATAAGATTTTGACCAGTACGTGTACAGATGTCAGGCCCTGTCCAAGGACCGACATGAGTTACATCAATATCTTCCTGACCTCTTTCTTTGCCTTGATTCCTTTTGGGAGGATGCGTAATCTCCCCTTCCTGAAGAGTGTCCAACCCAAACTTATCTCTTCCTTTATGGACCCGTCTTTTATCTTATTCCAAAGCTCACCGCTCTTAATCATGTAGCTCTGCATCAACCTACCTTCGAACACGCGCCCTCTCCGTTTTACGTCATTGAGAAATACGCTATGGAATATGTAGGTTTTTTGTTCAGGGACATGAACACCCGCCTCGATAGCCCGTTCTTTAAGATAGTCCATGATACCCGCAATATCCACGTCGTTGGGACAACGTGTAGTACACGTCTCACATGCTGCGCATATCCAAATAGTATTGCAACGAAGGACCCTGTCACGCTGTCCCAGCTGTACCAACCGGATAACCTGATCCGGATATATGTCCATGGCAAACGTAACTGGACACCCATTAGTACATTTTCTGCACTGGTAACAGGACGAAATATTTAATCTCCTGTCGGATTCAATCTGAGCCATCCACTCCGGCTCGGGCTTTATGGTCGGTATATTTTCCTGTTCCATACATTCCCCGAATAATTTCATGTGCCTATCTTCTGCATCTATTGAGAACAAAGAGTTTCTTTAATCTTATCCCCCGTGAAAGACTTGATTCAGTATTTTATCTTTCCACTACTCCAAATCACTGGAGGTGCTGATTCGGACCACCTACTCTATGATTCTATGCTACCAGTCTAGCTGTTCAAGTTCAAAACTGTCTTGAACTCAGAAGGAAAATTTCTAAACCGCATACTCCAGCGAATCAACTTTCGGATTTTTCGAATACCAAGTAATTGATTTAAAAAGGGAATTATCCCTCAACCCCTCCTTTAAGAGAATTAAAGACTCGTCTAACATACTTTACACATTTTTTGCAATACTTTTTTATCAGAAATTTAAAGACTCGGCTTCAAGATCGTTTGTTACATTCTAGGTTTGGGCAATTGATGCCTGGGAAGGACCAGAGGACCAGGGAGGACGGCAGCTCTGAGAGGCATTGCTGCCGCACAAAGGTTAGCGTACTCCTCCACGGTATACGCCCTACGGCTTCCGGCCCGGAGAGGCCGAATTTTTTTCAATCATCCGCAATCTTTCGAGTAATACTTCCATATCTTCTGGGAGGTCTGACTCAAAGACCATCTTCTCACCCGACCTTGGATGCTTGAAAGAAAGACGCCATGCGTGAAGCATCTGGCGAGGAACTGATCGGATAAGTTCCTGCAGTCCCTTAGTCTTGAGAGTCCTATACCTTTTTTGGCCACCATAGACGTAATCTCCAACTATCGGATGGTTTATGGCAGAACAATGAACACGAATCTGGTGGGTTCGACCAGACTTCAATTCCAGTTCAAGCAGGGTTATTTCAGAAAATCGTTCTCGTACTCTCCACAATGTCTCTGCTTCGCGACCGGAGTGGCTTAAAACCGACATCCTTCTCCGATCCGCAGGATGCCTTCCTATTGGGAATCCAATCGAACCATGATCCAATTCAAAACAACCATACACAACAGCGACATAACATTTACTAACCTCACGATTCTTAAACTGTCGGCTCAGTGATTCATGAGCCAGATCGTTTTTGGCTACCACCATAGTTCCTGACGTGTCTTTATCGAGCCGGTGAACAATACCAGGACGAAGCTTTCCGCCGATCCCGGAAAGAGTCTGACAATGAAAAAGGAGGGCATTCACCAGAGTCCCTTTTTTGTGACCCGGTGCAGGATGTGTGACAAGGCCGGGAGGCTTATCTATGAGAAGGATATCCTGATCTTCGTAAATAACGGGGATGGGGATCGGTTCGGGCTGGAATTCAACAGGCTCATGCAGAAGCCCCTCAAGATGTATCACGTCTCCAGATCGAATAAGGTAGGCAGGCTTCCTTGTCTCCCCATTGACTATTACCTGCCCTGCCCGAATCATTCGGGCTGCAAGTGATCGGGAAAGTCTCGCAACATGCGAGGAAACAAATATATCAAGGCGCTCTCCATTCTCAGATGGGTCTACAGTAAGATCTAACACAAACTTGTTAGGTTTAGTACTCAATCAATATCAAATATGGCCTTTATATCTGAAATGATAGTATTTTCATCGGTATTTCTTGCGATAGAAAGTTCTTTTACTAACAGACTCTGCGCTGTATCAAGCATCTTTCGCTCTCCAAAGGAGAGGTCCTTGTCCATCTTAAGCAGATAAATATCCCTCAGGACTTCAGCTACCTCATATACCGATCCGGTCTTGATCTTTTCCATATATTCTCGATAACGCCGATTCCATGTCTGATTATCCACAGGGACATCACGCTTTTTCATGATTTCATATACCTTGGGCACATCCTTTATATCAATAATGTCCCTTAGGCCAACAGATTCGACATTATCTGTAGGGATCATAATAATCATATTACTCTCCAGGATCTTCATGATATAAAAATCTTGTTTCTTTCCATCGAACTCTCGAGTCTCAATGGCTTCGATACGCCCTACACCATGAGCTGGATAAACGGCTAAATCACCTTCCCTAAACATCGTCTGAACCTCATATCTCTTAAGTTTTTTATCTATGAAATGGTATAGATACCGAGTTATTGTTAGGCCATCATATTGTTTTGTATTTAAAGGTAGTTCCTCAGCTTTTCATTGATTTTGGAAAAACTACTTAACTATCTATATCACTATCCAGGGAGATTTTCAAGAAGTAATTAGCCTTCCGTACTAGGGAGCATTGGATGAGAAAAATAAATGGAAGGAAAATCGGTATATTGTGGATAAAAGAGGATTGATGCACATGGCACCAATCCTCTTTTGCGTTTGTTCGTTAACCCCCTGCTTTTTATACCAGGAACGGCACCATAAGCAGCGCAACTACGTTCAGGATCTTAATCATTGGGTTAATGGCAGGTCCTGCCGTATCTTTGTAAGGATCACCAACCGTATCACCTGTCACCGCAGACTTGTGAGCATCACTGCCCTTTCCGCCATGGTGACCGTCTTCGATATATTTTTTTGCATTATCCCACGCCGCACCACCAGTAGTCATAGATATCGCTACAAAGATACCGGTGACAATACTACCAATTAATAAGCCTCCCAAGGCAACCCTGCCTAGAAAGATACCAACTAAAATGGGAGCAACCACTGGGAGGAGGGCTGGCACTATCATCTCTTTTAATGCATACTTGGTAACTATGTCAACACACTTTCCATAATCCGGCTTTGTCGTACGCTCCATAATACCTGGGATTTCACGAAACTGCCTTCTCACTTCTTCCACAACCTTGCCGCCTGCCCTACCGACTGCTTTCATGGCAATGGAGGCAAAGAGGTAGGGTAGCAAGCCACCGATAAAAAGACCAATGATGACGTCCACGTCATTTAAGTGAAATACGAGATCTATCTTTCCTGCTGATGCCTCCCTCAGATCCTGAATATACGCGGTAAAAAGGACCAGTGCTGCAAGCCCGGCAGAACCAATTGCGTATCCCTTTGTTACCGCCTTCGTGGTATTACCCACAGCATCCAGAGAGTCTGTTACGGCACGAACACTTTCATCCATTTCGGACATTTCAGCGATCCCGCCTGCGTTGTCCGTGATGGGACCGTATGCATCCACTGCAATTACCATACCAGTCATAGAAAGCATACTCATTGCTGCCATAGCAATACCGTAAAGGCCGGCAAGGTGATAAGCCACGAGGATACCAGCACAGATGAGGAGTACTGGCGCAGCCGTAGCCTGCATGCCTACCGCAAGTCCAGCGATAATATTAGTCCCGTGGCCGGTAGTTGAGGCATCAGCAATACCTCTCACTGGTGAATATTTAGTGGCCGTATAGAACTCGGTAATCATTACGATCCCTGCAGTTACAAAAAGGCCAACCAAGGTTGCAAGGTAGATATTGATCATGCCTATCCCAGGGATGCCCCACATCATCTTCTTTGTTGCTGGATAGAATAGTATTGCTGCAATGATGGCAGCCCCAAACATTCCTTTGTAGAGGGCGCCCATAATATACTCGTCCTTTCCCATACGGACAAAAAAAGTGGCAATGATCGATGAAACAATCGATATTGCACCTAGCACCAACGGAAATGTGACCGCGTAATGGTTGACAAGTTCACCAACTTTCTCTGCCGGAAACAGGAGATTACCCAATAACATGGCAGCTACCGCGGTTACCGCATAGGTCTCAAAGAGGTCAGCAGCCATACCTGCACAGTCACCAACATTATCCCCGACGTTGTCGGCGATCACCGCAGGGTTTCTGGGATCGTCCTCAGGGATTCCCGCTTCAACCTTGCCCACAAGGTCAGCACCAACATCTGCTCCCTTGGTGAAGATACCGCCACCAAGACGTGCAAATATGGAAATAAGACTACCGCCAAAGCCGAGCGCTACCAGGGCCTTGATATCGTGGGTTAGTGTGTAGTATCCAGCAATAGTGGTGAGGGCGAGGCCAACCACCATCATTCCTGTCACTGAACCTCCTTTAAAAGCAACATTCAGTCCTGCTTGAAGGCCCTTCTTGGCCGCTTCTGCCGTCCTCACGTTCGAGAGTACAGATACTCGCATTCCGATATATCCAGCCAGGTACGAAGCTGAGGCCCCAATGAGAAAACCAATGGCTGTCGTTATACCGAGGGTACCTGCAATAATGACTGTTAACACCGCCGCAGCTATAGATATTGTCTTTAACTGACGGTTTAGATATGCGATTGCGCCTTCTTTAATTGCGTCTGCAATCGCGTTCATCCTTTCGTCACCAGGTGAAAACTTTTTCACATAAACAATGACTGCAAGAGTATAAAGGATACTTCCAATGCCTATCAGCGTGGAATACAATTCAAGATTCTTAGCGATTACACCTAACATAACTTCCTCCCAAGATTAATTATTAAATTCAATTACCCTTCCATTAAACCGATTCATTGCCTCCTTTATCCCTTTCTGTAAGATAGTTTCAATAGCATCACACGCCATTGAAATCAGGTCATCAAGGAAGCTCAACTGAAACCTGTCAAACCTGTCCAGCACATAGCTCTTAACCTCGCCCTTTACTTCCGGACGTCCAACACCAAGACGTACACGAGTAAAATACCCGGTACCCAACGCCTCAATCAGGGACCTGATACCATTATGTCCACCATGCCCTCCTTTCTCTTTAATTTTTATCTTTCCAAACGTGAGATCCATGTCATCATGAACTACCAAGAGCCTCTCACCATTAACTTTAAAGTAATCCATTAATCTTGAAACAGCCGGCCCATTAAGATTCATAAAGGTCATTGGCCAAGCCAGGATAACAGAGTGTTCAAAAATCCGACCCTGTCCAAAAACCACGTCGAATTTGGATTTAGATGAAGTTATGTTGTGTCTTTGTCTCAACTCATCAAGAACCATAAACCCTATATTGTGTCTGCTGAGTCGGTACTCATCTCCTGGGTTTCCGAGTCCGACAATTATTTGTGTATACAAGACTTATCTTTGCCTCTACTCTTTATCGGTATCGGTAGCCTCTTTTTCAGCACCCACCTCTTCTATGGAAATTTCAGCTTCTTCGGGTTTCATGCCTACCTTTTCCGCACTGGGTGGAACTATTGTAACAACCGTGAAATTGGTATCGTATAAAATCTCTACACCCTCTCTGACCCGTATCTCCTCTACACGTATACAATCCCCAATATCTAGTCCTGTCACATCAACCTCAATGAAGTCGGGAAGATCCAAGGGAAGAGATGATACCTTTAGCTCTTTATGGACGATCTCCAAGGTGCCATCCTTCTCAAAACCTTTGGGCTCTCCTACGGCCACCACTGGGACGTCCACCTGTATC
>DTYH01000231.1 GCA_012961955.1 Desulfobacterales bacterium
CAATACCACTTTCCTCGTATCCACTACTTTGCCACACCAAGGACATTTGACCTCTTCCTTCATCCGTACAACCTCCTCATTATAAAATGATGCTTGGTGTCGATCCGGAAATTTCTTGTGGTCTTATCCCTTCTCGTTTCCAAATATGGCCACTGCACTCAACTGTGGAGGACCCCCAAAGGTGTGGGAGAGGCCCCTCCTTGGGTTCTTGACCTGACGTTCTGGATTTTCTGCCTTTCCCTGGAGCTGTTTATAGACCTCGTACGTCATGCGGATCCCGCTCGCCCCTACTGGATGACCGAAACACTTAAGCCCTCCATCGGTATTCACAGGCAGGCCACCTCCCAGTTCGAAGAATCCAGAGTCTATATCCTTTTTGGCCTTCCCCCTGGGACTGAACCCAAAGTCCTCGTAGATGGCCAGCTCTGTAATGGTAAAGCAGTCATGAACCTCTGCGATATCGAGTTCTTCTCGTGGGTTGGTGATGCCAGCCATTTCATACGCCTTCCTGGATGATACAACGAGGGAATTAAAACTTGTCCATTCAAAGCCGGGTCTGAAATGGGGAAGCATGGAATCCATAGAGATCCCAAACCCTTTTACGTAGATGGGATCATCCCTGAACCCCTTGGCCAGGTCTGCCTTGGTGATGATGGCCGCAGCAGACCCATCGCTGTTTCCGCAGCAATCAAAAAGACCGAGCGGCCAAGCAATGATGGGAGCTTTCAGGGCCTGCTCGACAGTTATCTCATTATGAAAATGGGCCTTGGGACATAGACTCCCGTTGTGGTGGTTCTTAACAGCGATCTTGGCTAGGGTCTCCCTCCCTTCATCAATACTGAGACCATACCTCTCAAAATATCGGGTTGCTATCATCGCAAAAGAACCTGGAGAAGTACGTCGCGCTTCATACACAGGATGCATTCCCCGGCCTGTTCCAAGGCCCGGGTAACCTGTGTCTTTGAGTTTTTCAACACCAATCGCCATAACAACATCAAATACTCCGCTCACCACGGCCAAAAAGGCCTCAATCATCGCAATATGACCTGTTGCGCACCAGTTTTCGTTCCGAATGATCGGTATGTCTCTCAGCTTCAGGGCATCAGCAACAACGGTTCCTCCTACGCCAATAAGCGGGGCGCAAACCGTTCCAAGATAGCATGCCTGAATCTCTTCGGGTCCGATTCCTGCATCCTCATAGGCCTCATAAGCCGCTTCAATGACCAGATCGTTGAGACCTACGTCCCAGCGTTCTCCGAACTTCGAGCAACCCATCCCTACGATCGCTACTTTATCCTTGATGCTACGCATTTTGTCCACCTCCATCCCTTATAGGTCTGCATTTCCAGAAATAGTTGTGGAACCCTCCTCCTTCATAGATCCTCCTGAAAGTGAGCTCAACAGGTAACCCTACCCTGACCTCTGAAGGGATACAGTCGGTCATCATGCAGTAGATGCGGGCACTACCTTCGTCCATCTCTACCACGGTTTGAACTACCAGGGGATCGTCACTCCTTCCTGCAAGGGTGTCAAGGGTAAAGGTGAAGACCTTTCCGGTCTTATCCGATAGCCTGACCTTTTCGTAGTTATCCTTGCTCCTGCACTTGTAGCAGACCCTCTGAAGTGGGTAGGTAAGGGTGCCACACTCAAGGCACTTGCTTCCATAGCACCGAAGGATTGGGTCGATGTCCCTCCAGTAAGCTGTTGCTGATGGGAAAAGCCGAAATGGTTCTCCCGGAACGGTCTCTACAAGTCCTCGATAGCTCAGGTACCTCTCGTATGAGGGGAGATCAAGCCTTACATTTATATGGCCCTTAATCCCCTTCCTTTCCTCAAGCTGCTTAATCTCCTCCGTCACCTGAAAGATAAATACGTCAGCTCCATCCCCGTAGGCCGCGACCAGAATCCTGTCGCCAGGGCTGGCTTCTTCCAGGGCCGCTACAAGCATCATCAACGGCTGCGCTGCCCCACAATATCCCACCGTGGCAATGAGTGGATCCTGGGCTTGCCCAGGTCTAAAACCGAGACGTCTGATAATATTCCTATGGGTTCTGGCATCAGGGGCCGGTATTACTGCCTTCTGGATATCCTGGGGCCTAAGAGACTCCTTTTCCAGGATTCTTGTAACAACCTTCTCGATGGTAGCACTGTATCCCTCGCCAAGAATCCATCGACCCTCCCACGAACGGACAAAGGTGTCCTCCGGATTTCTCCAGACGTCCATCATCTCATTGGTCATGGAATGTACCGCTTCTACTGCAGCGATCGGTCTTGAATCCCCAAATAGGAGAGCAGCTGCACCGTCACCAAAGGACTGCTCAAAATCAGACCTGGGATAGGCAAGACGCGAGTCAGCAGCAGCTACAAGGATCTTCCTCGCCGATCCGCTCCTGACCGAATGGTGTGCCATCATCATTGCGCTAGTACCGGCCCTAAGTGAGTTGGCATAATCTACTGTAGTGATCTCCATATCCAGGTCAAGGACAGTGGCTATAAGGCTCGAGCTCTGTTTCTCCTTGTACGGGGAAGTTGTGGAAGCAAAGAAGACTCCGTCGATTTCCTTCCGGTCCATCCCTTTGAGACAATCAAACCCGGCCGCAACAGCCATTGTAGCCGTGTCTTCGTCGTTGTTGGCCACGCTCCTCTCACCCCCAAGGCTACCTCTCCCCCAGGCCTTGGCCACTATATCTCTGCTCAATCTGAATATTGGGACGTATGCACCGTAAGATATGATTCCTGACATAACCACCTCCTCATAACCGTTTGTGGATACTCGATCCGCTAAACGATTACTAAGCCTTCGTCAAATGCTCTTCCATCCTGCATCCTAATTTCTTCATGAACAAACGGTTGTTATTAAAAAAACATTAACTTTAGTAATACTTATATTTGCTTTCTATATACCGCCCCAAAACAGCTTTGTCAAGCTATTTCTTCTGAGATAGGCAACTAACGGTATAAAAATAAAGTAAAATAAAGTTGACAAGGTTGGCAATATTAATTAGGTTAAAATTGAGTATTACTATAGAACCCGAGTAAGATTTTGGCTGTTTTAAAGCAAAGATCTGGTACCAGTTTCCGGCCTCCCCTGGGTGTAGGCTTTACGAGCCGGAGACCAGACGGCCTTTATCCCAATGGGGGACGCGATGATCTTTTCTATGGCAGTTGTCGTTTGTTGCATTTGCGGCACATTGCCATGCTATATCCCTGCATAGAATACGCTTTTTTTTAAACATTTTAGTATCTTGAAACAAGCGGGTTCCCTCAGACCAAAGGACAAGTTACGATACAGGATGCAAGATGCATGACGCCCTGGTCGGGAACACATTGCACGTAAACCCCGTCCGAACTTCATACGGGACCCGTGGGATTCAGCTTTGATAGGCCCCATGCGGGATTAGACAGCGTGGGGCATTAAACCCGCCCCGTAAGACCTTTGGTCCCTTAGGGCCCCGTGTCAAAACAAGGTATAATATTTTGATTTTAACCCAGTGCTTCCGCACGGGGCTTTTCTAAGCGGGGCAAATACAGTCAACCGCGGAACCCTTTTTTATAAGCAAGACCAAACGTAGGGTGGGATTTTGTATGCCACCGAAATTCTGGTGGGGCGTAAAGCCACCTTACATATATTTTCAACTCAGGAAGGTTATGGCTGTTTGCTCTATGTACGATTTTGCACGTGCTACATGGTTATAACAACTTTTTGCTGATAGTATTTGCTGATAGTATGATCTTGTTCTTGCATCCTGCGTCCTGTATCGTATATTCAGTATTCGAGTTCTCTTTTGATGCGGTCGGGCTTGTTTCAAGGGGCTAAATTGCTACTAATTTGAACGAAGTGTTCCAAGATGAGGAGTGATGGTGTGAAGCGGCATATGGCAAATTGAGGAGGTTAAGTGATTAGTTATGAAGAACGCAAAGAAAAACAACTCTAATCGACCGTCCAAACTAGGGCCAAAGGCGCAAAAAACAAAGGGGATTATTCTACAAGCAATGAGAGAATTATTGGGGGAGAAGGAATTCATCTCCATTACGACTGCTGAGATTGCAGCGAGAGCTGGAGTGAATGAGGCCTCTATCTATCACTATTTTGAAGGCAAGACTGACCTATTATATACAGTGTTGGAGCAGTTTGCCCTTGATTTCGTGGAATTCATGGAGCTCAATACGAAGGGCTTGAAGGGGGCAATGATAAAATTAAGGAAGGCTATATGGTCAAATATATACTTTCTTCTAAAAGAAAAGACTTTTGCCAAGATATTCTTCCTTGAAGTTCGCAACAACCCAAACTATTTCAAGAGCCGAGCGTATGCTGTGACTCGGAAGCATAGCGCGTTTTATCTTTCCCTTATCAAGGAAGGCATCAGCTCAGGCGAGATACGGAGCACAATCTCCCCATACGCTCTGAGGAATATTATATTTGGAGCGGTAGAATATGCACTACTTCCGTGGGTAATATTTGGCAAAGAAGTCTCGGCAGATACTTTGACCGACGAAATTTGTGATATTATCTTCTACGATATCAGACGAGAGAATGACCTTGTAGTACGCCTTCAGGAACAAATAAAGTCTGTTGAGGCGGAAATAAATGCGTTGAGACTGCAAAGTTTAAACATAACTCAGGAGCTCAAGAATATTATGGATAGAATCCCTGAGGGCTCTGGGTCATAATTACGGGAATATCTTGGCGGACTCCTGAGGACCGCTCTGCAAGCCCTTTCGGTCCGCCAGAGGGTTGATGTATTCTATAGATCGTTCGAGGTCTGAGTTCCTCTTATATTTGAGAATATACCGCTTTTTAATATTTTTTCAGCACCCTTGATGATACTGTCTATGAGTTCTCTCACAGTGACTATTCTATCAATCGCACTTACGGCCAGAGAGGCAGGCGCGAGCTTTAACACCTCTTCTGGTTCAAGTGACTTCGCTTTCTCAGGATCCTCCTTTAGTAAGACCATTTCGAGCTTTGCCATCCACTCATCGTGAGAGATCCTTCCCCTTTCTTTCATCACCTTTTCTAGCTGTTTTGGATCAGGCGGAGTCAAGATCTTCCTTATCAGCCTGTGGTCATCCGGTCTGGTCTCCACAAGATATCGCTTATGATGTTCGCTTATTGGACATTCCTTAGTGGCCATGAAGGCTGTTCCCATATAGACCCCTTCTGCACCCATAGCGAGTGCTGCTAAAAAACTACGCGCATCCCCGATCCCTCCAGCGGCAATTATAGGTATCTCTATCTGCTTTGCCGCCCATGTTATACTTGTAAGGGTTGGCAACTGATCAGGACTCTTAAACCCGACCCCTTCCGTTCCGACGATAACAACCGCATCCGCACCCTGCTGTTCCGCAATTATCGCATGCTTGACGGTGGCTACCTTATGGATCCACTTAACCCCGGCCTCTTTTAGACGTTTCCCATGATCTGTAGCCTTATACGCAGCTGTCTCCACCACTGAAACCCCTTCTTCAATTGCTACTTCTCGCATCTCGTCTATTCTGGGACAGAAGCCAACACTGAGATTGACACCGATCGGTTTGTCGGTTATACTTCTTGCCCTCCTGATATCCTTCCTTAATTCTTCTGGAGTATTCAGTGCTCCAGCAGTAATAATACCCAATCCTCCAGCTTCCGAGACTGGTGCTGCTATCTTTGACGTCCCAAATCCCCCAAAAGCCCCTTGAATGATCGGGTACTTTATCCCGAACATCTCGGTTAACCTTGTTTTCCACTCCATCGTCTATTTCCCTTTAAATTCGGGTTTTCTCTTCTCCAAGAAAGCACGGAGACCCTCTTTTACATCCTCTGTATGGAAGTGGGTCAAGGCTGCACCTATCTCAAGCTCAAGGGCACTATCCAGATCCAGCTGGATTCCTTTGTTCATAAGCCATTTTATAGTCTTTGATGCAACTGGGCTCTTTTCTGCAAGCTGCTTTGCCATTCCCATTGCCTCATCCTGGAGCTTGTCCGGAGGAACTACTCTGTTGACGAGCCCAAGTTTCTCGGCCTCCTGCGGTGAGAGCCAGGCGCCTGTGAGTACCAACTCCTTTGCCTTGTTAAAGGGTATCTTTCTAGGGAGCCTTTGGGTTCCACCACCACCCGGTATAAGGCCGTAGTTTGCATGCTGATCACCGATCCTTGCCTCTTCAGAGGCGATAAGAATATCACACACCATAGCCAGCTCAAGTCCACCAGCTAATGCAAACCCATTTATGGCACCAATTACAGGCAGAGGCATATCTTCTATCATGCTGAACACCCTTTTCCACCTATGGAGGAATTCATCCATTTTAATCGGGTTTTTAATGACGGTTTTTATGAAGGCAAGGTCTGCCCCGGCACAAAACGCCCTTCCATTACCAGTAAGGATGACGACCCTTGTTTCCGCATCTCCCTCTATATCGATGAGCGCATCAGCCATCTCATTTAAGGTATCAAGGTTTAGGGAATTCATCGCCGATGGGCGGTTTAAGGTTATCTTGGCCACACGCCCCTCTTTTTCTAAGATGATGTTGTTATAACCCATTTTGACCTCCCGCAATAAGGTTAAATAATTGAGATGATTAGACTGCTTTCGAAACCATCAATAGCCAGAGTGAGATAATTTCTTGTAAATGGTCACACAGAACAACTTTCCTTTGAACGACTTCCGGAAACCTCCCCTCTGTCACCAGTTACCGATTTTCTATTCTGTTACAGGATTGGCCTTTAGATTTCAAGAGTAATGTTCAAGTAATTTTAGCTCAAAATAACTGCAAATTGAATCCTATACGTTCGGAAAAACCGCAAAATGTAGGCCGAGATAGCTTCTATAAGTAGAGCTCAGGTATCATATACGTGAGTGACACAAATTTTTGTAAGGTTTCTATATCAAGAGATAGCAACATAGTCCAGAATCACTGGTTAGCATCGAGATGAATACGTATATCCTCTTGGGATTCCTAGATAAAATTGTATATTTCGCCAAACAGGAAGCTGAAACACCGATGTACTTCACCAGATTTGATACGGAGCTATCGGCAAGATTCTAGAACTAAACCAATCTTCAATTTCGGCAAGCACAGGAAGTACTTGAGAATTGCTAAACAACATATTTTTGGCAAAAAAATATTGACGTAAAACCGTAACAGACATATATAAGTAATACTTAGATAAGTGAAACTAAAATAACGATTAATCTTTCCGTTTGCCAGTGTTAAGACCTTACGCTTATAGGTGATCAGCTTTAGTAAGATTCGTTGCATTACGACTGGTTTTCACCACGTGGTGTTTTGATTTGAAAAGTCTGCGTGAAGAGAAGAAGAGAGCGCGGCAAGAACAAGGACTCAAGAGAAAAGGGGGGTGATAATTAAGGGATAGAAGGTATAGCTTTACAGTCCATCACTTACACATAAGGAAGAGGAGGTTGAAAAATGGAGAAAAAAAAAGAAAAGATATTGTATGATAAGGAAAAGCCAAGCCTTGATGACATTGAGGTAAAGGCCGATATGGAAATGGTTTACAACGTGGAACTCTTGGCTGATGTGATAGTCGAAGGGGGTATCGAAATAATCTTCGGTCTTACAGGAGGACATCAATGGCCCTTTGAAGGGCCTGTTATGAAAAGGGGGATACCAAGAGTTCACGTACACCATGAATGCACAGCACCATTTGCTGGAGATGCCTGGGGTAGGATAAAGGGGAAGCCTGCCGCAGTATCACTCACTGCAGGTCCTGGAATGATGAATGCTGTCAGCGGGGTTATGCAGGCAAAACAGGCACAGTCTCCGATGTTTCTATTTTGTGGAGCCCATCCTACGACCGATGATGATAGATTCCCTATCCAGGAGGGTTATGCAGAATATTCACTTGGACCATGTACCAAATATGTCAGACGGGTGGTCAGCCCGTACACAAGTGTATTCCAGACAAAGAGGGCCCTCAGGGCCTGCCAGACACCACCCATGGGGCCAGTAGCCTTAGAATTTCCGCTGGATACAGTATCTATTGTCGGAAAGATACCAAAATCCGTTGCCTTGACAGGATATGCTCGTGGTTTCTTTCCCCCAAGGGATTTGAGACGATTCATGGCCGATCCGGCATTAGTCGAAGAAGCGGTAAAATGGATACTGGGTGCCGAAAAACCCACAATAATCGTTGGGGAAGGTGTTCATTATGATGATGCAGCTTCAGAATTAAACGAGTTCGTAAAGTTATTAGGGATTCCCTGTCATTCACGTAGGGTCGGTAGAGGAGCTTTTTCTGAATACGATTATCTAAATTGTTACGGAAGGGCAAGGGGCAAGGTAATGAGGGCATCAGACAGGTGCCTTGTAATTGGCCTTCGTGTGGCATACCTTGAGAATTTTGGCTATCCTCCATTCTGGGGACATGATACAAGATACATACAGATAAATCACTGTGTTGAAAACATGTGTCTTGCTCTTCCTACAGTAAACGAGATTATTGGCAATCACAAAATGGTCCTGAGACAGATGATAGACTGCGTAAAATCGCTGGGGGTTACCGAACCACCCAAAAAGTGGGACGAATGGAGAAAGTTTGTGAGAGAGGCCAGAGAAGCAGTAGAAAAGAGAGTGCATGAGCGAACTGAAAAGATGAAGAGCGATATTCCAATCCATCCGGATATATTAGGTAGATATGTTGCCGAGGTCTGCGACGAGGAACTCAGCGGAGACGTTATAGCAATATTAGATGCCTTTACTGGTTCTTCCTTTTTTACAGATTGGTTCAAGGCAAAGTTTCCTGCTCAGGTTCTTGACTCGTCGGAAATGATGGGTATAGGTCATGGTATAGGTATGTCCATAGGTGCCGGTCTCGCCACAGAGAGAAGATATCCAATTATAGCCTTCATGGGAGACACAGGATTTCTTGCTTACATGGGCGACGTAGAGACTGCGCTCAGGTGGGAGATACCCGTTGTTTATATAGTAAACAATAATAGCGGGACCGCTATAGCAGGCTGGAAACCATTCTACAGCAAACAGATGAGTCCTACAGGAAGATGGGAATGGGATTCCTTTGGATTTACAAAGGATATGCCGTTTCATAGCATGTTTGCCCCTCTGCCGGGAATGCACACCGAATTAGTTGAAAGACCTGATGAAATAAAACCTGCCTTAAAACGTGCTCTTAAGCATGTAAGAGAGAAGTCTAAGCCTGCTGTGGTAAACGTTATAGTAGATGCAGAAGTTTTAATGGACGGCTGGGCCGCATGGTTCTGTGTTTGCCATACCCATCAACCATGGGAAGATATACCAGACGAGGGGAAAAGATGGTTCCTTTCCGGACTTGGTCTCGGGCCTAACGGCTTAGAGCTGTACTATCCTGAAGTGGCTGCCAAAAAAGATGAATGGATGAAGAAGCTCGGGATGAAATAAAGATCTTCTCCGGTCGTGGTTCTAATAGAGTCTCTGATGAATCCCCGTTAGCGATCTTCTGAGAAAGGTTTCTAACGGGGTGCCCCCGCTCTTCCAGTCCCTGCCAAGAGGTGTAGCGTGAATCGAGAAGCTCCAAGAGAAAAGCACGATGATAGTCACTTCGCCTACATTAAATTCAACCAATAGGTATTTGGTTTTCAACTTTAATAAAACAAAGGGGGGTAGATCTGATGGAGAAGGAAGATTATCTACTAAAATTGGCTAAGAGATACGAGGGATATCCGTTTAGTGAGACATTGTCTGGTATACCGATAAAAGAATATTATGGTCCGGAGGATGTAAAAGGGATCGATTACGCTCAGGAAATAGGGGATCCAGGTAAATATCCTTTTACCAGGGGTATATATGAAAACATGTATCGTGGCAAGATGTGGACCAAGAGGGTCTTCTGCGGCCTTGGAGCTCCACAGGATACAAACAAGAGGTTTAAATACCTGGTAAGTCATGGCCAGACAGGACTACATGTATTTGCAGACACACCAACTTTCACGGGACTCGATCCTGACCATCCAATTGCAAAGGGCCATGCCGGGACTACAGGTATCTCTCGGTGCTGTTTGCGCGATTTTAAGGAGCTATTTGCGGGAATACCACTTACTGATATGAGCATTTCCCTTATCAGTGAAGGATACGGGGGTTCAGTTGAATATGGCTGCTATCTTGCGTATGCAGAACAGGCAGGATACGATCTTTCAAGGTTGATTGGTTCGTGTGTTAACGATCCTCTACACTCCGTTGATGGATTGATACCGATTAATTGTAGCGAGAATTTAGACCTGGCTGTAAAATTGACTGTTGATGTGATTGAATATTCGATCAAACATACACCTAGATGGCATCCTGTTGCGTTTAACGCCTTTGACTGGTCTCAAAAAGGAGCCAATGCCTATCAAGAAGTGGCATGGTTGGTTGGGAACATGATAACGTATTTTGACCATGCATTGGAAAGAGGGTTGAAGATAGACGACGTGGCCCCACGAGCCAACGTATTTGTCTTAAATTCAGATTATGATTTTTTCGAAAGTATAGCCCATTTTCGGGCAGCAAGAAAAGTCTGGGCAAAGATTATAAAGGAAAGGTATAGAGCAAAGGACCCCAGGTCGATGAGGCTATATCTTTCAGCACATACGTCCGGGGCGTCGCTAACTGCCCAACAGCCGGTAAACAACATTGTCAGGACGACCCTACAATCATTGGCCTGTGTGCTGGGTGGACTTCAATCCTTTGACCCTGCAGGTTATGATGAGGCATATTTTCGACTCACAGAAAAATCTGGTTTGATGTCGTTAAATACCCACAACATTATTGCAATGGAGTCCCGGGTCGCAGCGGTTGCAGATCCGCTAGGAGGTTCATATTTTGTAGAAGCGCTGACAGCCAAGCTGGAGGAAAAGATACTGGAAGAGGTGGATAAGATTGAGTCTATGGGCGGTATGAAAAAGGCGATTAGTGATGGATACATAAGAAGTGAGTTGGGTAGAGGAGTGGTTCAGGCTCAAAAGGAGGTTGAGGAAGGAAAGAGGGTCGTTGTTGGTGTAAATGACTGGATAGTACCGAAAGAGAGTGAGATAAAGATAGAAATGGAGAGGGATTACCCGGTAGAGGAGCAACTTCGAATTGCCGAACAAAGGGAAAAAGAGATAAGAGAGCTAAAGAAAAGACGTGATAATGCTGCTAGGGAGAAGGCGTTAAAGCATCTGTTCAAAGAGGCACAAATGGGCCTGAAGAATAATCTGATTCCGGCAGTAATCGATGCGTACAAGTCAGAGGCCACCTTGAGCGAGATTGTCGGATATATCAGAATGGCTTACGGCCTCAGTTATGACCCCTTTGACCTTCTTCAGCCCCCCTTTTAAGAAGAAATAGGATTGAAGATGGACCGCTAGAAGTTTCAGAGCGTCATAGTGAGCGTAAGCGAAGTGACGTGAAGGTGACGTCCCTCCGGAATGACGGAGTCTGGAGTTTTGTGCAGAATGAAAGGGTGGTAATATCCATTCATAATGATCACGAAGACTGCAAAAACAGAGAAAAACACGAAGGGCTATCAGTGGTCGGCTATCCGATACAGATAACCGACACAGATCGCTGACACCGGGCAAATAGGAGAAAGATCACTATTGTAAAGAACTTGACTCCTTGGTTAAACCAGGTCTCGAAAAGGATTTAGGGAGGTGGAAGGATGACAGGAGAAGACACCCAGGGGCCAGTAAGGGTATTAGTAGCCGTTCCGGGCATAGACTGCCATGAAAGGGCTGTGTTGGTAATATCAGATGCCTTAAGACGGGCCGGGATGGAGGTGATATACCTTGGATGCTATAATACGCCGGAAAAGATTGTAACATCGGCCATACAGGAGGATGTGGATGTAATTGCCCTAAGCTACGCACTTGATCACCTGTACATCGAATATTTTCCGAAAGTGGTAAAGCTACTCGATGAAGAAGGAGCCAATAATATCCGGGTTGTCGGAGGTGGCCATATAGCCGAAGAGCACAAGCCCTTTCTTGAAGAGAAAGGGATTTCTGGCCTTTTTGGACCGGGGACATCCATGGACGTAATTATTAATCATATCAAGGAGGTAGCAAAGAGAGGGAATAGGGGATAGATCGATAATTCCAAGGATATAGGGGAGGAAGACGTGGGAAAACTAAAAGGGAAATCAGCTATAGTTACCGCATCAGCAGGGGCTGGTATTGGTCAGACAGTAGCGAGGACCCTAGCAAGGGAAGGGGCGAATGTCGTAATAAGCGATGCTCATGCCAAAAGGCCTTACACGGTGGCAGAGGAATTATCAGGTACCTATGGGGTCAAATGTCTGCCGTTCAGGTGTGATGTGACAAACCGTGAAGATGTTGAGTCCATGGTGGAGATGGCCTGTGATGAATTTGGCAGGATCGATATACTCGTTAACAATGCTGGGATAGACAGGCCGGAACCGGTCTGGGAGATGAGTGACGAGACATGGAACCTCGTTATGGATGTAAACCTAAAAGGCGCATTCTATTGTTGCAGGGCAGTACTACCGATAATGATAAAACAAAGGTACGGAAAGATTGTGAATCTCTCGTCGGTTGTTGCGTGGACCGGTGGTGAAGAGGATGGCGCTGCATACATTGCGGCAAAGGCGGGCATACAGGGATTTACAAGGGCGGTGGCTCATCAGGTGGGAAAATATAACATAAACGTAAATGCTGTCGCACCTGGCCTTGCCTTCAACCCGTTCTTGAGTAAGCTAAGACCGCGTGAATACTTTGAGAAGATAAGAAGCAATTTTGTCATAAAGAGAGACGGGATCCCCCAGGATATTGCGAATGCGATACTATTTCTGGTTTCAGACGATGCAGATTATATTACAGGGGAATGCCTCTGTGTAAGCGGGGGCTGGTTTATGCACTGAGACTTAAAGATCCTGTGATCTTCAGTGAACCTCGTTAGAAAAAAAGGGGGGGTGAGAGGAGGATGGAACACCGAAACCATCAAGTTTGGAATGCAGGATTTAGGTTTTATAAGGTATGAAAAGGAGCCATAAGATGTTAAAAGAGGTTTTAAGTGAGGTGAGAAGCCAATCTGATCCTATACTATCCTACAACAAGAGTATAAAGGATTGGAGGGAGAGTGGCAGGTCAGTGTTTGGTTATCTCTGTACGAACATCCCTGAGGAGCTAATTTATGCCGCGAACGTCCTGCCTGTAAGGCTAATTGGAGGCAATCTTGAACTTTATCAGGCTTATAATCATCTTCCCTCTTTTGTCTGCTGTTTCACGCGGAGCTGTCTCGAATCGGCACTCAATGGAGATTATGGCGACCTGGACGGAATAGTTATGGGATACGGTTGTGACGCCGGGTGTTTGCTGTTCCACATATTGATAAAAAATATGGATTTGGCATACAGATTCTTCGTGTATCACCCTCTTAATACAGAAACTGAGTATGCGGTCAGATTCTTTGAAGAGGAGTTGGAGAGATTTAAATCCTCAATTGAAGAATTTATTGGCGGTTCCATTACAGAAGAGTTAATAAGAGATGCCATCAAAGTATATAATAAAAATAGAATACTTCTAAAGAGATTGTACGATATCAGAGGTAAGAATGATCATATTATCCTTACTGGCACACAGGTCGCAGAGCTTGTCGTTTCAAGCATGTTGATGGAAAAGAGGAAAAGTAATAGGTTGCTGGTAGGAGTTCTTGAATCCGTAAAAGGAGTGGACGGTATCCATTTTAAAGGCCCAAGGATACACGTTTCCGGGAGTATGCTCTCTGACCTTGAATTGTTCGATCTGATAGAGGAATGCGGCGGTATGGTAGTTTCAGATGACATCTGTATTGGAAGCAGGTATTTTTGGAATTTGGTCGATGAATACAAAAGACCAGTAACTGCACTGGCTGAAAGGTACTTAAGAATGATCCCATGCGCGGGGATGTGCAGTGGTAATCATTTGAACACTAGATTAGCGCACATTAAGAAGATGATTAAGGATTACAAGGTTGACGGGGTTATTTTTTCTATACCGAACTACTGTGACCCGCAGCAATTCGATTATCCATTTATAGCTGAGGAGTTAGAGAAAGAAGGGATCCCGTTCTTAGCTATTGAAGTTGAAAAAGGTCTTAATGAAGCCAGGGTAAAGAATAAGCTTGAGGCATTTTTTGAGATACTGGGAGACCAATAGATGGTTGTGAAGACTGAAAGGGGAATAAAGAGCTTAAACACAACAAAAGAGGTATACCCTACAATAAAGAGATACATAAGAGAAGCAAGGATTGCCAAACAGGAAGGGACAAGGCCTATCTCATGGGTTACTGCGTCTGGAATTCAAGAGATTATCTGGACTATGGACAATTTTATAGCCCTTTACCCGGAGAACTTCAATGGTCAGTGTGCAGCAAAACAGATTAGCCTGCCTTTGATGGAGGAAGCAGAAAGGAGGGGCCTTTCTCGGGAACTGTGTTCTTATGCCAGGAATACAATAGGATATATGTATGGTTGCAAGGATCTGAGCCTCCCATATCCTGGCGGAGGACTCCTTGAACCGGACTTTTTGTTATTAGACAACGGAAACTGTACATCTGTCCACAATAAGTGGTGGAGGATAATGGAGAACCATTTCAGGGTGCCTCTATTCATGCTTGACATTCCGATCCTGACACCGACCAGAATGAACAGAGACAACGTGGAAAGACATTACATAGATTTTGTAATCTCCCAGATCAAAGCGTGCTTTGCTTTTTTAGAGGACCAGACTGGAAGTCGGATGGATATGGACAAGTTTAAGGAGGTTGTAAGATTATCAGACAGGGTCGGTGAGCTTTTTGACCAATTTTTGGAACTGAGGAAGGCAAAACCCTGCCCTGTGGGTGGAGAAGACACAGTGGTACTTCCAGCCGTCATGGTCTATTTTACCGGCACAAAGACAGGCGTAGATTTCTTTGAGAGATTAATCAAGGAGACAGAGGAAAGGGTAAAAGACCATGAAGGAGTGATAAAGGATGAAAAGTATAGGCTGTTAGTAGACAATATACCACCGTTTTATACTTTGGGGCTCTTTAATTACTTTCAAAAGTATGGCGGGGTATCAGTAGCTGAAACCTATATACTCTCTTTTAACTATAACTGGAGAAGGATGGATGCGGATATCCCCTTTGAAAGTCTTGCAAGAAAATATTTAGCTCACTGGTATACATTACCCTTAGAGGAACATGTAGAACTTGTATGTCGTATGGTAGAGGATTACGAGATCGATGGTGTTGTTTGTCTTGCACTACGAAGCTGTAAGGTATATACACTACATCAGTGGACACTGAAGAATGCGCTGGAAAAGAGATATGGTATTCCAACGATGATAATTGAACTCGATATGGTCGACCCCCGTGATTATTCTGACGGTCAGGTGAAGGGGAGAATAGATGCGTTTATGGAATTATTAGACAAGAAGAAACGTAGATAACAGGCCTGGTTTTAAAGGTGGGGAAGGCTGGTGTAACTGGTAGCCGAATTACAAAGCCAGCAGAATATGAACCGAATAGAAATTACAGGAGAAGATTGAAAGATGAGTCTTCAAGATAGAAGCCAGAGGGCACAAGAACTTAGACGAGAGGGAAAGAGGATAATCGGCTATTTTTGTTGTTATGTCCCGTTGGAATTTTTGACTGCCCTCGACTTTGTTCCGTACAGGATATGGGCCAACATGCAAGAACCGATAAGCGAAGCAAACCTCCACTTTATTCCCACAGCATGCCATTATGCCAGGAGCTGCTTTAACAATGCCTTAAAGGGATATTATGATTTTTTTGACGGCGTAGTAGGTGCCAAGACGTGTGATACATTCGACAGGATGTTTCAGGTATGGAAATATGTCCTAAAGCCAGAGTATTCCCACGTTGTTCATACACCAAATGCGAATCACCCTTCATCATATACCTTCTTCAGATCGGAACTTAAGACGTTTAAAAAAAGTTTAGAAAGGGCTGCTGGTAGGGAGATATCTGATAAGGACTTGAGGGAAGCAATAAGATTGCATAATAATAACAGGAGGTTAGTGAGACAACTATACGAGTTCAGGAAGGAAAGCCCACCACGAATTTCAGGTTCCGAACTTGCGCACACGGTCATTCTTGCAATGTCCCTTCCTGTTCAGGAGTCAACCAGGATGCTGGAAGAGAAGATGGGAGAGTTGGAGAATCGCCCGAGACCTGAACCAGTGAAACCGAGGATATTGCTCTGGGGCACTCCAGTTGATGATATATCTCTTATCCAATTGATTGAGGAATGTGGGGCAGATGTGGTGATGGACGATATCTGTGTGGGGTCACGTCACTACTGGCCCGATGTGGCTGAAACGGACGATCCACTGGATGGGCTTGTAGAAAGATATATGGATAAGCTGGTGTGCCCGTTCAAATTTTGGGATGTAACAACAACTCACAGGCAAGATGTGGAAAAGAGGTACAGTTATCTAAAACAGTATGCAAAAGAATTTGGAGCAGATGGGGCGATCATGCAGGTGGTAACATATTGTGCCATTCACGCACTGGATGTCCCTGACGTCAGGGATTACTTTCACGAGATGGGGTTACCGGTCCTTACGTTAGAACACGATTATAACGTTGCTACATTTTCGTCCCTCAGGACAAGGGTTCAGGCGTTTATCGAAACCCTGGATTAGTAGTAGTAGTGGGTCAAGTTTTACCCCGTTAGAAAAGCCACGTGCGGAATCAGGGGTCAAAACAGAGGTATCACGCCTTATTTTCACACGGGGTTTAATGCCCCATGTGAGATTCTAACGGGTCTACTTGAAACGGTCGCGATGACGGAACCTCAAAACAAGGGGGTGTTTGATGAAGAAGACGACGGCGACCAAGTCTACTGAGACAGCAAGGAAGGGCGCCAGGTTTCCGAAAAGGAAGTATCGGGAGGCGCTGGAAGGTGAAAAACCGGTAGCTTGGGGCATGGCAAGGTTAGGGGGGGCACACGCCATATTAAAGGCATTGGATGTAATCCCCCTCTATCCCGAAAATTATGCCACGGTTTGTGCTGCCAAGCAGATGAGTGTGCCATACCTTGATTTATGTGCAGGTGAAGGGCTTAGCAGATACCTGTGTGGCTACTTTAGAACAGATGTCGGTTACCTGTGCAAGTACCTCAAAGAAGGTAGGGAGCCAGAGGACGCTCCCTGGGGAGGCATGGCCAAGCCTGATTTCTTTCTTCCCAACTGGAGGTGGAAGTTATGTGACGAGGGGGTCAAGTTCTTCCATACGTTAGGGAGATACATGGATGTGCCGAGTTACTGTTTGGATCTACCGGTCCCTCCGTCGACTCATAATTACGAGGAAATCAAAGACTACTATATTCAGTATATCGTGGACCAGTATAAGGAGTTGAGGGGGTTTATCGAAAAGGTTACAGGGAGAAAGATGGATATGGACAAATTTGAGGAGGCGGTGGATAACACCCTGGAGACGAATCGTCTGTGGTACGAGTGCCACGAGCTCAGGAAGGAGGTTCCATGTCCGATGCCGGCCCAGGATGCCTGGTCCTGTCTGCCACCGGGCTATTTTTGGCCAGCGGATAAAGAGAGTGTCGAATTTTATAGGGAACTTTACGAAGAACTGAAATACAGGGTTGCCAATAAGATAGGTGCTGTACCCAACGAGCGTTACCGGCTGCTATTTACAGAAGGAGCACCTTATCATAGCCTATGGATATTCGATTATTTTTACGAGATAGGTGCTATAATCGTTATTGAGGGGGCATATTACGCTCCGGGTCCGCCGCCTGAAATACCGGAGGGGGCTGACCCGTTTTACAAGCTGGCTCTCCGCTACTGGGCAGATTATGAGCCATGGCTTAGGAAGGCAAAGGGGAGCACAGAAACCTGGGAAACGGACAGATTCCTGGATTGGGCAAGGGATTACAAATGCGACGGAGGTATAATGCATCATTGTCTGGATTGCCGTACCGTAAGTGTTCTCCTCCCTCACATCAAGAACGTGTTGTTGAGACATGCATATATCCCATGTTATTTTCTGGAGGACTGCCTTGTGGATCCGAGAGATCTCCCCCCTGTGGAACGGATCAAGTCAGAAATGCAGGCCTTTCTGGAGGTAATGGATCATCATAAAGATATAAGGAAAAAGAAAGGGTTGCCGGTAGCTCACCCATAGTTCTCTAGTGAAACTGACATAGGTGATCAGGGTTTGAGATTCTTCCATCACATAACTTCGTGATATCCATAACATTTTAGTGTGTCATTCTGAACGGAGCGAAGAATCTCTTGAGATCCCTGGCTCAAGCCCAGTATGACGCGGTCGAAATATCACCAAAAGCACATCTTGGAGGATTAATCATGTACTTTGCCGGTATAGATGTGGGTTCCACAGTGACTAAAGCGGTAATCATAAAGGATGATGAGATCATCTCTGTTATCATCCGAAGGACCGGTGCAGAACACAGAAGATTAACCAACAAGGTGATGGAGGATGTGCTGGCAGGTCCAGGCCTTGTCCTAGATCAGGTAGGCTGTATTATTGCTACTGGATACGGAAGGATTAATGTTCCATTTTCAGATAAACAGATTACCGAGATTACCTGCCATGCAAAGGGCGTAAACTGGCTATTCCCTTCCGCCAAAACCATAATCGACATTGGGGGCCAGGACACCAAGGGGATAAAAGTAGTTAATGGGAAGGTACAGGATTTCGTCATGAATGATAAGTGTGCTGCTGGAACGGGGAGGTTCCTGGAAGTAATTGCAGAAACGTTGGGGGTTCGATTGGAAGACCTGGGAGAGTTATCTCTTAGATCAAAAAGACCCGAACTGGTCAGCAGTACGTGTGCGTTGTTTGCCGATGAGGAAGTGACAGGATTACTGGCCAAGGGTGTCAATAAACACGACATCATAGCTGGTATCCATCACGGAGTGGCATCCAGGATATGTTCCATGGTAGAAAGGCTGAAGATAGAGGAGGACGTGGTGGTTACGGGGGGAGGTGCCAAGAATATAGGTCTGGTAAGTGCCATTGAAAGACACCTGAACTTGAGCGTCCTAAATCCACCTGAGCCGCTTATTACGGGTGCCATTGGTGCCGCATTACTCGCAAGGGAATTATTTGACAAGGATAGGATAGTTGTTAAAAAAGAAGAGCGACGGCTGGAGGAGAGTAGATTCTTTGATTAAGTTCTTAACACCTAGAATAGATGCCATCGGAAGGATAGAGAAATATGTATGTGTTAGGCTTGGATGTAGGGTCTGTGGTTACTAAATCTGTCCTCATGGACGATCGAAAGATCGTATTTTCTAACACCGGTTATTCCAGTGGCGATTTTCAAAGTACTGCGTCCGCTATGATAGATGCTGTACTGGAGAGGGTAGATTTGGATGGCCGGGACTCGCTTCGGGTCTTTTCTACTGGTTGTGGAGCTGAGATGGTTCCCAGTAGTAAAGCACACTTAAACGATATTTCGTGTCAGGCCCGAGGGGTGAACTACCTTTTCCCGTCGATAAGGACGATTATTGAGATAAGCGGTAGAAGTACCAAGGTTATCAAGGTAGATGGTCAGGGAAGGGTTGTGAATTTCGCAACAAGTGAAAGGTGCGCAGCCAGTAGTGGCAAATTTCTTCAATTGATCTCCCGTATTACCGGGATCGATATAGACAGGATGGGTGAGGTA
The DNA here is from genome assembly GCA_012961955.1 of Desulfobacterales bacterium. Taxonomy (GTDB): domain Bacteria; phylum Desulfobacterota; class Desulfobacteria; order Desulfobacterales; family DTYH01; genus DTYH01. The sequence continues at coordinate 19,610 of DTYH01000231.1, forward strand.
TCATTGCGATCAAAAAAGGGAGTAAAATTCACCACGGGCTGCGCTGTGTTTGCAGAAACAGAGGTCATATCCAGGATAGCTGAAGGTATAACTGTTGAAGACATTTTGGCTGGGGTTTACGAAATCATGGCCAACAAAGCATTCAACCTATTACGAGGGATTGAGCCCGAAGGGGACATTGCAGTAACAGGAGGTGGGGCAAAAGATTCAGGTCTTGTAAGGGCTATCGAGAGAAGACTCGAGAGGGAGGTCTATGTCCCAAAGGAACCTTTTATCACGGCTGCCTTGGGGGCAGCCTTGATTGGTGAGGAGCGGTTACAGGAATAACGGGCTAGCAGGTTCAGAGATTAGGTAACGACAGGCAAACAGTTTTAGGTATGGGGTGGCACATAAAATGCTGCGCTACGGATGGAGGGTTGGATAAAAGAATGTAGAATCGGGTTTTTACACCCTATCGATGACCTTAAAACAGGATAAAAGGGGGTACTTTCTGATGGAAGAAAAATATTTTCAAGATTTCGAGGTTGGGGAGAAGTTTATCTCCCCGACAAGGACCGTTACCGAGACAGATGTCATACTCTTTGCTGGATTGACCGGAGATAACAACCTTATTCATACGGATGAAATGTTTGCCAAGAAGACCCAGTTTAAGACAAGGATAGCTCACGGCCTTTTGGGCCTTTCTCTGGGAATGGGCTTGTTCCAGCGCTTAGGGATTATGGCGAGCACGGCAATGGCCTACTTGGGTATTGAAAAGCTTGAGTTTACCTATCCGATAAGATTGGGGGATACCATAAGGTCAGAAGCAACAGTTATTGACAAAAGGGAATCAAAAAAGGGTGGCCGTGGAATAGTAAGATTTAGGCTGGAAGTGTTTAACCACGAAGATCAGTTAGTTCAAAAGGGTGAGCACATAGTAATGATTGCGGCACGAGGTGGCCCAAAAAACCCTTCTTAGACTAAAAAGCCAGAGCGGACGGTTACGGGGCTTTTTTGGTAATCCAGTTGTTAAACAAGAAGGCTGCAGATTGTTATGAACAAGCAAATACGGGATAGGATTAATCAGCTCAGAAGGTTAAAAGAGAGGGCCCTCCTTGGGGGTGGGAAGGAGAAGCTCGATCTCTTGCATCAGAAAGGAAAGCTCTCTGCGCGCGAGAGGTTAGAGCTGCTCCTGGACCCGGGTAGCTTTGTAGAGTTTAATATGCTTCTCAACCATCTCAAGAACGCCCCAGGAGACGGGGTGGTAGCCGGATACGGTACGATAAAGGGGAGGGTGGTATGCGTCTATGCCCAGGATCCAACGGTCCTTGGAGGGTCGATAGGGGCCTTACACGGGTATAAAATGTACAGAACGGTAGAAAGAGCACTCGAGATGGGGGTCCCCTTTATCGGGTTACACGATTCTCCTGGAGCCAGACTTCCCAGACCTGAAGAAGGCCAGACCGTTCTTGGGGATATTATGGAAAAGAGCGGTCCCTCGATCTTCTATCCCAATACGCAGGCCTCTGGAATCATTCCTCAAATCTCTGCCATTATGGGTAGCTGTGCAGGAATTTCTGTATACTCACCAGCACTAACAGATTTTGTCTTCATGGTTGATAAGACTAGTCATATGTTCATTACCGGTCCCAGGATGGTAAAATCAGTTACTGGAGAGGAGATAAGCGCTGAAGACCTGGGTGGTGCGGCCATCCATTGTCAGAAGTCTGGTGTGGCTGACCTCAGGTTCGCAACCGAGGAGGCCTGCCTGGGGGGCATCAAGGAGTTATTGGATCTATTACCACAGAATAATAACGAGATGCCCCCCCGAATGGATACAGGTGATGATCCTGAACGGGTTGATGATAATCTTGGAGAGGTAATACCTGTCTCTCCTCATAAACCGTATGATATACACAAAATAATCTATTCCATATTGGATAACGGCTATTTTTTTGAGATAAAGCCCGAGTTTGCAGCTGAAATAGTAGTCGGGTTTGGTCGGCTAGATGGCCATGTAGTCGGAATTGTGGCAAACCAGCCCATGGTACGAGCTGGGTGTTTAACAGTGGACAGCTCTGATAAACAGGCCCGTTTTATACGATTCTGTGACGCTTTCAATATCCCAATCATAATACTCGTGGATACCCCTGCTTACATGCCAGGGCGCTTTCAAGAGCATATGGGTATAATCCGGCATGGGGCAAAGGTGTTGTATGCCCTTTGTGAGGCCATTGTCCCCAGAATAGCTGTTATACTCAGGAAATGTTATGGGGGAGGAAACCTTGGTATGGGTACTGTACCGGGCTTGGGGACAGATCTGATATATTTCTGGCCCACTACAGAAGTTGGTGTACTGGGAGCTGAACAATCAGTTGAGCTATTCTTCGGGAAGGAGATCAGGGCATCTGAGAATCCTGAGGAGCTTAGAAAACAAAAGTTGCAGGAGTATAGAGAGCGATATTCAAATCCTGTACACGAAATCTCTGCCAGCTGGTATATCGAGGATATTATTGAACCACGTGAGACGCGAAGGACGCTAATCAGAGGACTGAAGCTCCTGATGACTAAGAAGAAGATAGTAAAGTATCCCAAACGTCATGGGAATATACCCCTCTGAGATTACTTACAATACCCGCATCCCCATTTCTCTCTCACTAATGGTTCTCTGAATCTGTGATGAACCAGAGCTTACGGTAACAATCCGGGCGTCTCTGAGATTACACTGGACATCGTATTCCATTAGGTGAACTGCCTACTCCTGCTAGTGGAAGTAACCTATTCGGTGGGAACTCTCGAATTAAAGAATATCGTAACAGTCTTGCCTTATGCGAAATTTGTTACACTTTAGATCTTTGAAGAGAGAGTATTCAGTCGCTATAACGTGTACCGTGTAACGTAAAAATGTAAACCGTTTCACGAGTGTGAACGTGCGACAATCTTTTTCGAAACGCTGAACGTTACGACTTTTTACAAGACCGGCAATAGTGCCTTAAATGCTTTTCAAGGGCTATCTGAGCAGCTCCGTATGCCCCATTTATTTGTGGTTCATCAGCCACAAGGATCCTGGTGTTCAATCTTTCCTCCAGGGCATGTACAACCCCGGCACTCTTTGCTACACCCCCTGTCATCACCACCTTTTCCTTCAGACCCAACTGTCCAACCAGCCCGGTAATTCGGCGGGCAATGGCCCTATAGATCGCTGCGGCTATATCGGCCTTTTCGCATTCATCAGCAAGGAGTGATATTATCTCGGACTCCGCAAAGACAGTACACATGCTGCTAACCTCAACTTCTTTCTGGGCGCGAGAAGCCAGCTCACTCATCTCATCAAGTTCAACCCCCAACCCTGCTGCCATTACCTCAAGAAATCGTCCTGTCCCGGCTGCACACTTATCGTTCATGACAAACCGTATTGGGTCGCCGTTATCATTGACATGTATTACCTTACTATCCTGACCCCCGATGTCGATGATTGTCTGAACCTCCGGAAAGAACTTCTTAGCCCCACGGGCATGACAGAATATTTCGGTCAGCTCCACATCTCTGAAAGGTACGCGGGTTCGTCCATACCCAGTAGAAACTATGTAATCAATATCATCAGGCTGAAGGCCGGCCTTCTTTAGCGCGCTGGTATAGGAGGTCTCGGCAGCCCCCTTATAAAACGAGCCACTCCTTATTATGTTATAAGATACGATACTTCCGTTGCTATTCAGGATTACAGTCTTTGTGCAGAGTGAGCCGACATCAACGCCGGCAACAAACGATGCCATACCCTTTAGCTCCTCCTTGCCTCTATCATCTCAAATAAGGCCTGAAGCCGTGTCTCTATCTGAGATTCAGATATCATCTGCGAATCGACCATGTCACCCTCGATAACTACCCCCGGGATCCCCTTACTCCTTTCAATACGTTTTATGATGTCAGGATGACCAAGGTTCCACATCCTGCACGTCTTCGAGCTGAACATTACGAGGCCGTCCAACGAATACTCATCGATCCATTTCTCCAAAAGGGGCAGGCTCATTTCAGGAGCATTTGCCCGAGCAAGTCCTCCATTTGAATATACCTGTTTTACAAATGTGCCGAGCGGGTCCTCGGGGTCAATAGTCTCAGGATGGGGGAAGAATTCCCATGGGTACTTGCCAACAAGGGGAACAGCACCGTAAGGTACGAACTTTCGAATGAATTTTCCTAAAAAGGCCCATGGAAGCCAGCCGTCCCAGTATATGCGATATTTCTCCTCCGGTAAGATAGCTCCAATCTTGTTCTTTGCCCTTTCTGCCAGCTCTTCCTTAAGCCTTTGATAGTACGGAATACCTTCAGGCTTGCCCATCAGATAAAAGACAGGAGCAATGCTGACCCCGTAGTCCCATAGCGTCCATGGAGATGGTTTACACTTGAAATATTCCCAGCACTCATTGCGTAACAGGGCTGTCTCCTTAAGGATCCTTAATATTTCGCTCATTCTGTCATAGTCAAATGGCTTGCCACATACCTCCTCCATGGTGGGTATGAGAACCTCTTTTATCTGATTTTCAAAGTATTTCTCCAATGGCAAGACATCTTCTGCACGACGGGGTGGTGGTGAATCAATCCCTACTACCCGGATACCCATCTGACGGTATAACGCTTCTGCATAATGGGACATCTCAGGACAGAGACGACCGATGATCAAAAGGTCGGGGAGTGGAAGGATGACTTCCTCCTTTATGGGAATCCCCTTTTTGATAGCGGCAGCCATACCCATGTGCATACGATGATACGAGCAAGTCTCTCTGAGCTCGCCTTCTGCCTCTGCCACTTCCAAGACCTGATCCCCTGCCCCCCTGCCTGCACAATAGGCGGAGTAACCCGCCATAAAGTGGCATTTCATACCCATCGCATAGGGGAAGATGAACAGAGGGCCTGAACACCAGGCCACCTTTTCTCCCCGTTCCTTTGCAGTTCTCAATTCCTTCCAATGCTGATCCACCATCGGACCTATCATCCTTGTTGTTTCAAGACGGTTTAGCCTGTATTTCTGTTCCATGTCTATATACCTCCCATGATTTCCATGTTGGATTGCAACCGTGTCTTTATTTGCTCCAGGGAGACGATTTCATGTTCTACCTCAACCAAGACCTCAGGGATCCCCTCCTTGGCCAATTTTCGTTTGATGTCGGGGTAATAGCACAGATGAGGGGGGCAAAACTTGATCATAAGGCTAATTATCCCGTTTGCCCGGGTCGATCTTACCTTTTCAATGAGATAATCAGTCCAATCCGTCTCCCAGTCCCCCTTTGTGGCGCACGGAGGGATCCTTTTTAAATAGCGATCAGCAAGTCCAAGGATGGGCCGATCATTTAGTTGAACTTCATTCACATAATATCTAGTGCCAACATATAAATCATCATCAACAACAACCATACCCAATTCTTCGATCAAATCGAGCAGATCAAACTGCACAGTCTGACATAGACCGCCATATATGACCACTTTTGTCCTGCCCTGGATACCCCACTCTCGCACCTCAAGCTTCCGCAGTAGTTTCTCCAACAGACGATTATGTTCCTCCTTGGGCATAAGCATGCCCGCCTGGGAAATGGCCATCACTTCTTTTGCCCGGAGAATCCCTGGCTTGTTTCGCCTCAGTTCAAAGAGCGTATTCATCAACCGTCGATTCTTGTTGTAGATATCTATGCTTTGAGCAAGCCGGTCGTCTGTCACCCTGTTTCCAGTATATTCCTCAATACTACTCTTTAGACGTTCAAGCTCATCGATCAGGAAATCCCTAACTGAGTTCCCAGGATAGAGGGCTGGCAGATATAGGTACTCCAGATAGGGTGGTTTTGCGTTCTGTTCTACTATGAAAGGAAGCCCCTGAGCCTGAAGACAGGTACGATAAAATACCATACCATCCATAAACTCGAGTTTGCCCTTTACCAGATCGTCCACAAAACTTCTTGTCAGCCCACAATTGAAGGGTGGAACATGGGAGTGACCCATGGTTACGGCCTCATTGCTCCTCCAGATGACTACGGGTAAGGCGCCAGCAGCATGGATAATCTCTTCCGGAAGATACATCGGGTAACAGCCGATTACCTTTTTGTTATGGGCCTTTTTCCAGTC
>DTYH01000232.1 GCA_012961955.1 Desulfobacterales bacterium
ATTCATTGACCGGCTCTCAGTATGGAATATTGGCCTCCAAACTGTCGGGTGTTCCCTGTGTCCTTCATAGCAGAGATATACTGCGTTTTAAATTGGATAGGTTCAGCTCTCTTCTGCTGAACTCTGCCGAAGCAGTAGTTGCGTGTTCATCCTTCACTAGGCAGACCCTCATTGATGCTGGTATCCATCAGGATAGGATTCGTGTAATTCTCAACCCGGCGATTGATCCAGAAGAAGCAAGGGATGGGGCTAAAGCCTCTGGCAGGGTGCGAAAAGAGCTCGCGGGCGGCAAGGAGACTCCCCTGGTGGGACTAATTGCCAGAATTGTGAGGTATAAACGGCATGAGGATTTTATCAGAGCAGCTTCTGAGGTTATTAAAAAGATGCCCAATGTAAAGTTTCTCATCATCGGCGACATCGTCGATGAAGAATATTTCCGATACTTGAACAACCTTGTTAAGGAATTGAAGCTAAATAATAGGGTTATCTTTGTTGGGTTTCGACATGATATTTTGAGTGTCATAGGGGCCCTGGATGTGGTAGTGCTGTGCTCTGTGAAAGAGGCATTCGGAAGGGTTCTGATAGAGGCGATGGCCATGGGGAAGCCGATCGTCGCAACGGACTCCGGAGGTATACGCGAAACTGTAGTCCATGGTGAGACGGGGATATTAGTGCCGGATAAGGACCCGTATGCTCTCTCAAGGGGCATATTGGATATTATTCTGGACAAGGATATGGCAGAAACCTTAGGAAAAAATGGACAGAGGAAAGCTTTTGAGCATTTCTCTATAGAGGCCCACGTCCGGACTGTCGAGTCCCTCTATGAGAATATTTTGAGTGAGGCGTAGCTTATGTGGTGTGTCCTGTGCTCGAGGAGAACTAAAAGGAAGACATGGGAAGAGTGGAATATCTTATGTGGAAAGTGTAAGTCTCTGTCTCCAAGTGAAATAGACAATCTGTATTGGCTTCAGGAGAAGTTCACCGAAAAGTGTGTTCTGTCGCCAGTTGCTGCGAGGTTCTATAAGTATTGTAGCCTCCGGCGATATAGAGAAGTGATACGAAGCGGAGTCCTCGGTCATCATCTCGTACTTGATATAGGTTGTGGTGTCGGCCAAGGAGCAGGATACTTTCTCGAATCAGGGCGATATGTAGGGGTAGAGGTGGAACACTCGACCGTTCTGAAAGCGAAGGAAACCCATCCCTCAGCAAGCTTCGTGCAGGCTGACGCTGCGATGTTACCATTTCACGACAGATCGGTCCCGGCGGTGTTGGCACTGGAGGTCATCGAACACCTGCCTCCTGAGGACGCCTGGAATCTTGCTCGCGAAGTTCGCCGTGTACTGAGACCTGGAGGCAGACTTTTCTTAAGTACCCCCGACGGCCGTTCATCGCTGGCAAAAAGGCTTATCGGCTCGTATACCGCAGCTGCTCACGTTCGGGAGTATACCCCAAAGGAGATCAGGGAAATGTTCACCACTACTGGATTTCAACTTATTGAAGAGAGAGCCCTTTCCATGCCTCAGTTTCCCTGTGGAGTGATAGGTGCGACTGCGCTTCAGGTAATTGCAGAATATCCCGAGTCCTATCCAGCGATCGCAATCTTCACGAGAATGCTGGGGTATCGTACAAGGCTGTTCATCTGGAGGGTTAAAGGCAACTTGTAGTGAACCCCATTTTTTGGACACTTTTTTGAGCTATTTAAGCAACATTTCCCCATACTTTTCCTCGAATTCAGACAGGAGTAAGGTATCCCAAAGAAGAATGAACCAAAGTTTCTTCTACAAGACAGAAGCAGTGGGGATACTTGCAAATATAAGAAAGCTGGCCTACTTCCACGATTACCTGAAAAGGGTGACTATGCCGCATTTTATCTGAATTGATTTTATTTGTGGGTTTTCGTTAAACATAGAAGTAGTATGAAAGTTGAATTATCTCGGCCCTTTTCCGGAAGAATTGGATTCAATGGGTTCTGACAGGTTTGGGAATTCATGCCAAAGATAGGTACTATCTTTCCCTTCTTGAGATCTATAAGAGAGTTTATCAGCGCACTTCGGCGGGAAAAAGACTATTATCTCATAAGACCCCGCCGAGCTACTATAGAGGTGACCTTCAGGTGTAACCTAAAGTGTCCCATGTGTTCCGTGAGGAAGCAAGGGCAAAGCCTTGATCAAAAGGAACTCTCAACCGGTGAAATTTGTGTTCTCATCGATGATCTCTTCGAAATGGGGATTAGGTCCATACGTTTTATTGGAGCGGAACCTCTTATGCGAAGGGATATCCTGGATCTCATCAACTATGTCAAAAAAAAGGGTATGGAATGTGACATAGTGACCAATGGGACATTGATCGATGAGAAATTAGCCTCTGCTCTGGTTGCAAGTGGTATCGACCAGGTGGCAATTTCAATTGATGGGCTCAACAGTGTGCACGATGTTGTGAGAGGGGTTAAAGGGGCATTTGAAAGAGTAAGAGATGGATTATACAACCTAAAGAATGCAAGAATGAGAGCAGACAGTTCACGGCCCAAGATCAACATACGGACGACTATATCGTCTCTGAACTGCAAGATTGAAAACATAGAGAATATGATCGGTTTCGTTGAAGAAAACCAAATAGACCGCTTCAGTTTCGGTTTCATCCGGGAAGTACCCATGGAGATCGTTAGACATTCCATGTTTGGAAATGAGCGGATAGGTTCAACCCGTCTAGTTCCCGAATCGGGGTCTCTTCTTTTAGACAAGGAAGCTATAGGGAATATCAAAAAGGCTCTCAAGACAAACAAGAAGTTATCGTCCTACCTTGATATGGTGCACTACCTCTCTGACGAACATCTCCTGAAAGGGACCGTCCCCATAGAGAAGTGCTATCAGACTCGAACTGTTATTCTCGTAAATCCATACGGGGATGTAATCCCCTGCTCAAATCTCGATCGCTATGTTTTTGGAAATGTTAGGGTAACAAGTATCAAGAAAATATGGAACAATCAGAGACATCAAGCATTGACCAGATTCTTGCAAAGAGGCTTTTTCCCAATGTGTAGTTATTGCTGTCACTTTGAGTATACCCCGCTCCAGAGGGTAAAGATCGCTATTAGAAAACACTTATAACGAGGACGACCTCGGCTTCTGCCGTCAAAGACATCAAAAGCTGCTAGAATGAACTTTATGCTAAGCATCGCGAGCAAGCTATGCGTCCGTTAGAGGCATAGGGAGTATTTCTGCGCCTCCTATTCCGAGATCCAAAAGGATCTTTCTTAACTTGAGGATCTGGTTTCTACTTGATTAGCAGATGGATTACCAAATCCTTGCTGGGAAGTAGCCGAGTTCACAGCTATTTGCCTTTAATATTCAAAAAGATTCATCCCAATGAATAGTGTCTCACTACCTGAATGCCCCATATGTGGTGGCAACGAGATTGTTATGATTGGGGAACCCCGGATTTCCACTCAAGCTGCTGGGTTCGTTTATGGAGATTATCACGTTACAAAATGCAAAACTTGTCGGTTCTATTTTGTCTCTCCGGAGATTTCATTTAGCGAACAAGAATGGGAAAAACTATACGGAGATGAGTACTTTGGTGAGATGACCTGCTGGTGGGCACGGAAGAGAAACAAAGACCGCATACAACGCCTTGACCGGCTTCAAGAATACTACCATCGCAATATAAATAAGTTCCTTGATGTAGGCTGTGGGGAAGGGTATGTACTAATAGAGGCTCTTAGGAGGAACTGGGTTACTTATGGCTTAGATATTTCTGATAATAGGATAGATAGTGCAAAGGATAAACGCATCACCTTTTTAAAGGGTGATATTTTCCAAGCATCATTTCCTAACGATTTCTTTGACTGCATATATATGGATTCGGTATTGGAGCACGTGTTAGATCCAATTCGGCATTTATCTGAAATAAGACGGATACTTCGAAAAGGAGGGGTTCTATACATAGGAGTTCCTAATGAAGATTGTCTATTCAACGATATTAGAAAGCTTCTCTATATCTTATCGGACAGGCGTAAATTATCAGTCCATCTTAAGCCTTTCGAATCCCCTTATCATATCATTGGATTTACAAAAGAATCCCTGACGAAGGCCTTGGACAAGACTGGTTTTGAGATTGTTAGATTTAGGAATTTCGGTGGAGAGTATGAATGGAGAAAATACAAGTTTTTTACAGAACCATTTTTCATGCACTTGTGCCTACTTCCGTTACACTTAGTTGCTATACCTCTGAAGAAGAGGATATATATTGATGCCATAGCTCGCAAAATTGATCTATAGAGCGGTCATCACTTCGCAGTTTACCTCCCCATAGTATGGCGGCTTAAGAGCACAAAGGTAAGGCCCCACGAAGGGGCACTGAGCCGTGCCGCCGCTCGATAGGCGAACTAAGCAAAGATGCCATGGTTACAGAAAGAAAAAAATGTTATTCGAAAAATAGGGACAAAACTCCAGCTGCATTTATCTCCTGCGAACAGGACACACCAGTTCATTTTCATATGCACAAAAGGCATAGGATATAGAAGGATCTAAATGAGAGTCCTCGTTATATGCTCAAGGACCGGAGATAGAGTTCCCACCTTTGTTCAAAAAGACATAGACATACTGGCCTCGGTCCATGAAGTCAAGGTGGTAATCTTTGAACGAGCAAGGCGTAGCTTGTACCCTATTCTCAAAGGCATAATTTGGGCGGATGTCACTTACTCCTGGTTTTGTGGGCTTCATGCCTTCATAACTGTCATCCTATCGCGACTTCTTAACAGAAAATCCATGGTCGTAGCAGGCGGGTTCGATGTTGTTTCAGTGCCAGAACTGAATTATGGTCAAGTGCATCATTTATTCGGAAAGCTTCGCACTATCGTCTCTGTGAGGTTGGCGGATGTGGTGCTGGCCGTTTCAGAATCGATTAGGATAGATACCATTCATAATGTGTTATGCAGCCCTAAAAAGGTGAAAACGGTCTATCATGGTTTCGAAGCTAATGTAATTTCTGTTAATCAAAAGGATAGCAAACTGGTTCTGACAGTTAGCTTCCTGAGTTTCCTGCAGATGAAGAGGAAAGGGATATTCACATTCGTAGAATCTGCGAGATATCTACCAGATTTCAATTTTATCTTAGTTGGTGAATCTTTTGACGGATCGGCAGAGTATATCAAGAGAATAGCACCGTCCAATGTTAGGCTGACAGGGTACCTATCCGGGAAGGATTTGGAGGATCTCTATCGCAGAGCCAAAGTATATGTCCAGGTATCAGCTCATGAGGGCTTTGGCTGTTCATTAGCTGAAGCAATGTTGTACCAGTGCGTTCCCGTAGTTACTAACAAAGGAGCAATCCCAGAGGTAGTGGGGGACACAGGCTTCTATGTACCTTATGATAACCCACAATGTACGGCTATGGCAATCAAAGAAGCATCCCAATCCGATTTGGGTAAAAGAGCACAAGCACGCATTCTTTCCAATTTCAGCCTCGAAAAGAGGGCAAAGAGTATCCTGAGCTGTGTCGAAAATCTGAGAAAAGTATCGTAACTAGCGGAGCAAAATGAAAAAGGTACTTATGATCGCCTATATCTTCCCTCCTATGGGTGGGGGCGGAGCTATTAGAACGGTCAAGTTTGCAAAATATCTTCCCTTGTTTGGATGGAAGCCTATTGTGCTCACTGTAATGCAAGGAGAAGCAGAGTATCTGGATTGGGACTTTTATCAGGAGATACGAGATCGGGTATCCGTATATAAGACGAGGACTATAGATCTGCCGTTGATTTACAATCAAATCCGATCAAACATAACAGAAAATCAGCAGACGAGGATATTAGGGGGGAGAATAGATGCCGTTTTAGATATATTCAAGTCGTTTGTGAATAGATGGTGTCTAATACCAGATTCAAGAATAGGATGGCTACCATTCGCCGTGTTGAAAGGCCTAAGAGTAATTGAAAAAAGGAGCATCGATTGCATATATTCCACTGGTGGCCCTTGGACGGATCATCTAATTGGTTTCTTTCTCAAAACTTACACAGGGAAGCCATGGGTTTCAGACTTCAGAGATTTCTGGACGCAGGATCCGAATCTACGTTCTATGCCCACAGTGCGTCAGCGTATTGAGAAATACATGGAGAGGAAAGTTATCGAATGTGCCGATCGGGTGATCAGTGTAAACAAAGCCATAGGAGATTACTTTCTGCAAACTTATCATGTAGACGAGAAAAAGCTTGTGACTATTTCTAATGGATATGACCAAGAAGATCTTGCTAACCTTTCAAAAGGTAAAGAGAACAAATCTCTATTTCACATAGTTTATACAGGCTCTGTTAATGCGCATCGAACTCCAGTATATCTATTGAGAGCTTTAAGGCAGGCGATAAATCACTACCCGGACCTGAAACAAAAGATTAGAGTCTCCTTCATCGGAACGGCCGATGAGATTTCTCTTAAAGAGGTAGAGATGCTTGAACTTGGAGAGAACGTAATGTTCTTAGGTTGTCGCTCCCATAAGGAAGCCATTTCCTACTTGTTCAAAGCTAATATGTTGCTTCTCCTTTCCTATACGGGAGAATATGCTGAGGTAAATGCTAATGTCCATCTAACCGGGAAAATATTCGAGTACCTTGCTACAGGGATTCCTATTTTTGCTCTTGCAAAAAGGCAGAGTGCAATTGCAAAAATAGTTCAACAAACAAGAAGTGGCGTTGTGATCGAACCTGAAAATGTTAAGCAAATTGAGAATGCACTGTATGACTGTTACTTAAAGTGGCATAAAGGATATCTATCTATTGATCCCGATTGGAGTTTGATCAGAACCTTTGACAGGAAAGAATTAACCCGAAAGCTTGCTGCTACAATGGACGGACTTCTGTAGGAAAAAGGTGGTTTCATTTGAATCCAGGGGTTTCTATTGTAATTCCAACCGTAGATAATAAGCAAACTCTTCTTGAATGCCTTTCGTCTGTTAAGGCTTTACGATATCCAAAGCATGACCTTGAAGTCATCGTCTGGGATAATGGGTCGAAAGATGGGACACTGGAGGCAGTAAGGGAGTATTTCGCAAAGCACTACCAAGATGGTTGGCGTGCCTTAAAGGCCTACGGCAGTGAACGAAATACAGGTGCTTCTCAGGGCCGTAACAATGCCTTTAGGATGATAAGCCCACAATCAAAGTATATCATGTGCTTAGATGATGATGTTGTGGTTTCGCCAGAGAGTTTAGCGATATTGGTAGAAGACATGGATCAAGATCCCGGAGCTGGCATAGTAGGGGCGCGAATTGTCTATTACGATGCGCCTGATAAGACAGCATCGGGTGCTGGATTTATCAACTGGTGGGTAGGTAAGCTTTCGGAGAGGGATACTCATATGTTAACTGAGTGTGATTATGTAATCACCTGCGGTTGTTTGATTAGAAAGGAGGTCCTGGAGAGGATTGGAGGGTTTGATCCTGATTATTTTGTGTACCATGAGGACGTGGATTTCTGCGTGAGAGCTCAGAGGAATGGGTTCAAAGTTCTCTACGAACCCAGAGCCATAGTGAAACATAAGCTGGCCCGTGGCAAAAGGAGGACAAATCAAGCACTCTACTATCTTTTCAGAAACAAGCTATTGCTGATTAAGAAGAACGCGCCCTTCCTACAAAGAAGGATTTCTCTATGTCTATATGGGACCCTATGGCTGCTCAAGGTAATCCTCGACTCGATCATCTTCCATAGGGGAGTTGATTGGGCAGAGATTAGCATAATACTCAAAGCCGTACTTGACGGGCTTATGAATAGGACAGGGAATTTATAGGTTTCAACAGGGTTTAATAGCTGCGCTGAGGAGTTCCGCAGGGATATTTATGTGCCTCTCGTTGTAGATAAAAGAACCCATTTTGTTGGTGGAGATGTCCTCCTGAGGGTAGGGTTCATCGATTTCCCTGCGCTATCATTTTGATTCTTTCGGAAAGTGTCCCAAAGGCAGATTTCCTCGCGGAGACACGGAGAACACTTAGAGAAATAATATTCAGATAATCGGTATTATATATTTGCTTTTCTCAGGGCCTAAGCGGTAGATTTTAGACTTTCTACGAACGAATCATCTTTGAGGTCTCGAAAGAATGACAAAAATCTTGTATGTTATTGATAACCTCTCCTTCGGCGGAGGGGAGAGGTGCTTTGCCCAGGTTATAAGAAGTCTGCCTCAGGATCGGTATAAGATATTCGCCGCCTGTAAGGACCAGGGGATATTTTGGGAGAGGTTGAAGGAATATATGGTCATAGGTTACTCGGTGGACATGACCAGCCGCTTTGATCTCCCCATAATACGGTATTTAGCCACCGTTATGAAAAAGGAAAAAGTCCAGATCGTCCACAGTCAGGGGGCAAGGGCGGATTTCTTTGCTAGGGTAGCCGCCAGATTAACCGAGGTTCCTTTCGTCGTGTCCACCGTAGCGATGCCGGTTGAGGGATACGATATAGGCCCTTTGAGGAAAGCAGTATATTTGACCTTTGATCGTCTCACCGAGAGGTTCGTGGACAGGTTCATAGTAGTCTCAGAGGCTCTGAGGAGGAGTTTAATAGAAAAACACAGAATTCCGCCGGAGAAGATCGTCAGGATATACAACGGGATAGAACTGGACAAGTACGACCCTGAGCGCTATTCAGGGGAAAAGGTGAGAAGAAAACTGAAGATAGGCTCCGACGTGCCTTTGGTCGGAGCGATAGGCCGGTTGGTCTGGCAGAAGGGATTTCCATTTTTCATCCGGGCAGCATCCTATGTTCTTAGGGCCGTACCTGAGGCCAAGTTCCTCCTCGTGGGCGATGGGCCCCTGAGGTCGGAGCTGGAAGGGATGGTCCGGGACCTGGGGATGAGAGAGAACTTCATCTTCACAGGATTTAGAAGGGACGTACCTGAGGTCCTGGCCGCATTGGACGTCCTCGTGCTTTCGTCCCTGCGGGAAGGGTTGCCAATGATCCTTCTGGAAGGTATGGCCATGACCAGGCCGGTTGTTGCGACAGACATAGAGGGCATCTCCGAGGTCGTCGAGCACGAGAGAACAGGAATTCTGGTCCCTCCCCAAGTCCCTCGGGCTCTGGCAGATGGGATAATCGCCCTCCTGAGGGACAGGGATAAGGCCAGGCTCATGGGGGAAGCCGGGAGGAGGAGGGTCGAAGAGAGGTTCAGCGTGGAGGAGATGGTCAGGAGGACGCAGGAGGTGTATGAGACTATGGTAGGAAATTCAAGGTTCTAAGTCCAAGGCCGTGAAAGGTATCCTCCGACGTTGAACCCCGGACATGTTTATACTTGACATCTCCCCAGGAAGTCCCTATTTTCAGAATAGATTTGAGTCTGCTGAAGAGTTCAAAAAATTACTTTTGGAGCGTCTCGATAAATGTCACAACAGGAATTATTAAAGAAGGTTATTCAAACCCTCGATCAAGCTGGAATTCAATATATGTTAACAGGTTCTGTCGTTTCAAGCTTACAAGATGAACCGAGGTCTACCCATGATATAGATATGATCGTTGCTATTCAAAACCTGAAGGTTCATAAGTTGGTTGAAGTTTTTCACGGAGGTATAGTGAAGATGCCTTGCGGTTCAGGCATCGAAGCCTGGACATTTTCCTTCCCTTTAAAGCTTGTCCAAAGGGTAAGATCGGCTTTGTCGATAGAATTTTCCCCTCTTTGAACAGAAATCTACAGAAAATTTTCACTCCGGTATCTCGGGCAAGGATCTTCCAGATACGCTTGACATTTTTGTAGATTTTTTATAAGAATCTCTGGAGAAATCATTGAAACGAAAGGGGAATTCTATGCTGGTGCCCCGAGATACCACTGCTCAGATGCAGAAGTGGATGTTTGGGCGTGACTTGGAGGGTCAATCTGTCTTTTATTTCGATTTGGAGAACACATTTGATTTAAAACTCTGTGCGACTCCGGAGAGTTTTGCCGCAAACCTCCTCAGCAGAGGGGCATCCGAGGATCAAGCTTATTGTAACCGGGTCTTCCTCCTTCGGTATCCGGAAGAAGTTCCAGGATGCTCTGACAGGCCGGAAACAAGTTTTTTACAGCATTATGCACCTCGGGCGGCTGTGGTAATTACGAGGGACTATATGGATGTTGCCATGTTGAACCACACCAAGGTGTTCTTCATCCCGATGTGGATGATGTAGGTTCAGATATCCGAAGCCAGGGGCCGAGAGCGTAAAGAGCCGCCTTCGCTTCGGATGATATTTCCCCTCCATCCCTAAATGCTTGTCCACAGGGGCAAAATCGCCTCTTGGTAGAAATTTCTGGTCTTGCATAAGAAATCTACGGAGAAATTTCCGAAGTGTAAGACCCAATTTTAAGGTAGAAGATGGACAATCTGATGGATGTCAGAAAACAG
>DTYH01000233.1 GCA_012961955.1 Desulfobacterales bacterium
GAAATGGAAAGAGAGGAAGAAGATACAGACCTACATCGGGACAGTTCTTCATGCATTTTTCGGTATCAAGTGTCCAGACTTGGTAATAGGAGAAGCACTCAACTTCACATACAGCAGGGGAGAGTTACCAAAGAAGGTAAAGAGGTATTTTTCGAGTTGGTTAAAGGGAGTAATGCAAACGATGATAATAATGAGATGTCTGCGTAGCGGTGCTACGTATGCTGTTGTAAATTCTGCATATACATCACAAATATGTTCTTGGTGCGATTGTTTCGGCAAGCGTAGTGGGGATATATTTCACTGCCTAAATGGAAGGTGTGGCAGGATTGTGGATGCGGATTACAATGCAGCAAGGAACGTGCTCAAGAGGTATGGAGACCCAGACATCAGGTTGTTCACGCCTTATAAGGTAGTGAGG
The DNA here is from genome assembly GCA_012961955.1 of Desulfobacterales bacterium. Taxonomy (GTDB): domain Bacteria; phylum Desulfobacterota; class Desulfobacteria; order Desulfobacterales; family DTYH01; genus DTYH01. The sequence continues at coordinate 419 of DTYH01000233.1, forward strand.
AGTATCCTTGAGGGACGTTTCCAATCGGTTGAGACTGTCCAACCAGGACCCGAGAAACTTGCAATAAGGCAAGTCAATCCGGGAGCGAATTACCTTTTTTGATCAACTTTGGGTAAGAAAAAAGGAACAGGTTATAGACACACTAAAGGAAATCCTCCTCGACTTCGGGTTAAGGGAGACTCAGATCCATGTTGAGAGATCGGGGCTTAAAGGCTACCACACTTGGGTCTTTTTTACTGATTTTATAAAGGCTAAGGTAGTTATTGAGTGGGCAAAGTTTGTAGTTAGGGAACTTCACTCCCGGACGGAGAGGAACTGGTTTATTGATAACAGTCTCTACAAATGTGAGATAAGGCCGGAGGGTGAAACCGAAAATACCAGATGTATTAAGCTGCCGTTAAGTATCCATCGGGAAAACGGACAAAGGTCGGTTTTTGTCAATGACAACCTTAACCCTTACAGGGACCAGGGAAAACGGATAGAAATAGCCGGTGAAAACAGAGTAGGGAGCTCCGTCATTTTTGAGGTAGTTCGAGATAGATATCCTACAAGTGTGCAGTTGGAACTAGGTTTAGGAGACAATAACGAGTTATACGACCTGTTGCTACGGACAGGGGCGGCTTGCCTTTTATACTATGCGAAGAACGGTCTTGATGGTGTAGGACAGCGTCATGAAGTGATGCTAAGTCTGGCTATTGCCTTAGATTCTTTAGAGATACCTCCTAGAGAAATTAGAAGGTTGTTACAGGGGTTAAGGATCAACGGTCATAGTAAAAGTTCAACCTCAGCTATAAACAGCGACATTCACAAGATAGTTTACTATGCGGCTGAGAAGGGACGATATCGCTTTAACTGTGATAACGAAGACGTAAAAGATATTCTGCATTCCCATTGCGAAGGTAAGGGGAACTGCAAGCTGATGAATAGTAAGGTAGAGCCTGTGCATGAAGACCTTAAAAGTTACGATGTGGTGGAGGAGTTTTATCTGTTAGGTTGGCAGAAGCATTTAACTTTGGCAGAAGCTTCCATCTACACTGCTATTGACAGACTGAGGAAGTATAAGTTTATACCTCTTGGTGGGGAGTTGTTCACTAGCTATGAAGAACTGGCCTATGAAGCTGGGCTTGCTCCCAGTAACAATAGAAAGCGCATTAAAAGCTATCTTGATAATCTGGGGGGTGCAGGCTTGATCTCTTATAGATCGGGGAAGGGGCAAGGAACAGCTATAAGACAAATAATTCCTATCTCAAAACCCGAACGTTAAATGTGGCAAATAGCCACATAATTTATGATTTTTTTGGTTGAACCTAAGTGCTATCTTGGGGAGAGTTAAAGGGTCAGCAACAGTTATAAAGCCGGCTATTCCGGTGCCAAAACCGACTTCCTAAAAGGTTACGATTTGTACCCCCATTTATGATTTTTTGTGTCCTAGCCTAGGGTTTAAAGCTGACTTTTAGTATTCTTTGTCGGCTTCTCTTGACTTTCGCCCCTCTGTTTGTTAAAGTGAGTATGGTTTACGAGGGGAAAAGAAAAAGCCTACCGTTTAAAAGTAGGCTTTATAAAATTAATTATAATTCCGCTTGGTAGAGCCTTAAAAAATTTTGCAGGAAGAAGGCTCTAACCAAGACCCCTTACCATTGGGTTTAACCCCGCTGGCTTTTATATTATAAGCAAAAACCAGCCTAAAAATCAAGGGGTAACCCAAGAAAAGGGGAAAAATCTCCATGAAAGGCTGGATTGAAAGGTGGGTTACGATAGAGAATGGCTTAACCTTTGGGATGATCCTAAGGACGATCCCGCACTGTACGATTTTTACCACGTTAGGTATGAGAACTGGGATAAGGTCTGGAGAAAAGAGCGAAAGCCGATCAAGGATGAGGCCCTGACCAAGTGGTACGGCTTTGAGGGGAACGACAAGATAAAGCACATCTACCGTTCAGCACAGAGATCGGCTGTCATGAACGGCCAGGTAGTGGAGGAGGGATACGGAGATCTCTACTTTGACATAGACAAGCACAGGGATTGGGTCACATGGGATACGGTTCAGGGGAAGGGTCTGCTCCTGGTGGACTGGCTTAAGGAGAGGCTTTACCTTGAGGATCACGAGATAGTTCCTATAAGCAGCGGTGGGGGGTTTAGGCTCATGGTACCGGCTGAAGTTATGGGAATAAGACCCATGGTTGGGCTAAACAACTTCTATCGCTATATAGCTGATCTCGCCACTGCTGAGCGTGATTTCACAGTCTCCAACGATTACAAGGGGTGGGAGATTAATCTACTGGACAAGAGAATCTATGGCGATGGCTGGGTCCTGAGGCTTGAGTACACCCGCAACAACAACTACAACGACAGACGGTTCATCAACCCTCTCACAATGGAGGAGTTTCGGAACTCAAGCATCAACGAGATAAAGAAGCTATGTAGGGAGCCGAGGCTTGAGTTCGTCAATAAGCTATCCCATTTTACCCGATCCTCCCAGGCATTTATGGCTTATGACCAGCTTTTATACGATTACCTTTCGGATCAGGGGCAGTTAAGGAAGGCGAAGGAAAAGCAGGCTGAGCTGGTTAAAGAGAGCAAGATAAGGGTCTGCCTGCATAAGGTCTACAACGAAGGGGAGAAGGTAGGAGCTCGTAATAACACCAATTTCGTTTTAGCTGTTGAGCTACGGCGGGTGGGGATGACCTACGATGATGTCCTCAAGAGGTTGCTTGAGTGGAACAGTAGGTGTGAGGAGCCTCAGGATGAGAACGCGGTTAAGAACACGGTTAGGTCAGCTTTTAAGAAGGTTTATTATCTGACCTGTACTTCTGATTGGGTGGAGCCGTTATGTACCTGTAAGAGTAGCATGGAAAGTTGTCCTACTTATTGGGGGAAGAAAACTAAGGCTATGGGTATAGAGCTTGTCAACGAAAATAAACCCTACTACAACAGCATTATGCTATTTCAACTAGGTTGGGGTAAGGTTTTGTCGGGGAGTGAAATAAAGGTTTACTTTGCTATTGCAGAATGGGAGAGAAAGAGAGGAAGAAAGCCAGGTGAACTATTTGTTGTGAATCATCGCCAATTGGCTGAGGAAGCAGGGGTGGGTCATGGAACAGTTGGTACAGTTTTACATAATCTGGCAGATAAAAAACTCATTAAGTATAAACCTGGAGTAGGAAGGGGGGCGTCTAAAACCGCATCCGAAATTTCTAGAGTAATTCCAATTCCAAAACCTATGCGTTACGCTTAAGGTTCAGAGTTGGCCAAATTTTGGCCACGTACATGTACATATTTAAGTACGGTGTATTAGACCTAACTTAGGCTATTTCCTTGGGGTCTCCTTAAGTGTGTAATGCTAGCGAAAATACGGTTAGTAGAGCTTTGCCAGGTCTAGCTGAAAAAGGTTTAACTAAATACAAACCTGGGTTGACTAAGGGGTTACGCAAAACCGCCTCTGAAATCAAAAGGGTTATTCCAGTTCCGAAACCAAAGGCTTCGCCCTGAGGCTTCCCCTGAGTAAACTTACAGAGATTTCAGCCCCGGAAGGTGCTTCTTACAGAGGTCTCAGCCCGATGGGTCAAATAAGTTTCCCAGTCTCAAATTGAGACACAGTGTCGCTCTAAGGTCGGTCGGCGTCCATGCCTCCCTCCCCGCCGTAGTGTGAAGACCTTTGTAAGCCGTCCAGAGATTTATCATATTCCGCCCCACCCGAAACTTGTCTTCGCAGGTGTAAGGATTCCTACGCAAGCGTCTCTCTGCACTCTCACCCTCCTCCCCTGTTCCGACACATCGCCAGGGAAAGCCAAGCAAGTCTGCTAATGGCGGGTTCCAAGCTAAGCCAACACCAAACCGCTGAAACGATGGCGATGCGTCGGCTAATACTCAAAAAAGGGGCAATTTGCACAAATTATACGTGCAAAAAGCATTGACAAACCATGTCAAAAATGTTATACTATGAGAAGAGATTGATCTAACTTCTTATCCATTCTTTGCTTTAAGGAGGTAAGTTTACTATGGCAAAGAACGTTCAAGTAAGATTTGCTGACAAATCTTATGAAGCTCTAAAAGCCCTTGCCCAGAGCAAAGGCGTCAGTATGGCTGATATCTTGAGGGATGCAGTTGAGGTCTATGCAATAGCACACAATTACTCGAAGGACGGCAAGAAACTTTTTTGGGAAGATGAAGAAAAGGGAGAAAAGGCTGAGCTCGTTATTCCAGGTCTTACGAGATGAAAAAGAAAGATAAGAAGGCCGAGCCACAAGATATCCTCGATGTAAGACAGTTCAAGGAGATAATCTTTGAGGAGAAACTTAAATTACCTGATGGGACAGAGAGGACCAGACACCTAAAACTTACTCCCAAGCTTGAAACAAAACCGGCTGGTATCTTGGACAAATTAACACCCCAAGTTACAGCCCTAATAGTTTTTATCATCACCTTAGCGGTAGCTACCACAATAGCCTATGCGACAGGGAACTTAGACAAACTGCTGGACGGGCTGATAGAACTCCTAAAGAAGATACCCTCGATTTTCTCTGAAGGCGCATAAAAAATTCAATTATGATCACAATGAGCATTAGATTGCCGGATTCGTTGCATAAACAGGTCAAGAAGCTGGCTGAACAGGAAGGGATCTCGATGAATCAGTTTATCACCTTAGCTGTAGCGGAAAAGATGTCAGCACTGGTGACGGTTGATTATCTGAAGGAGAGAGCCAAGAGAGGCAGTCGGGAGAAGTTTGAGGCTGTCTTGGCGAAGGTACCAGATGTGGAGCCGGAAGAGCATGACCGATTATAAATACCCTTTTCGGAGGGTGAATATGTCAAGATGGAGAGATATTAGACTTGCCGTCTTAGAACGGGATGAGCGTCGGTGCAAACTGTGTGGCAAGGAATCCAGCGCTCAAGTTCATCATATAGTTCTAAGGAGAAGGGGGGGGTGGGGAAGAGATCGCTAATTTGATCACACTATGTGGTAGATGCCACATGCTGTTGAGCCCGGTTCCGGATTGGGTGGTCTCGAAAGTATGGGGAATACCTCTTGATAAGGTTAAACCTGAAAGAATGAAAATTGAAGCAGCTTTGGAAGGAATCAAAGCTGGCACATA
>DTYH01000234.1 GCA_012961955.1 Desulfobacterales bacterium
CATGGGATGTAAACGGACTGTCTCATTACACCTTAAACTCAATCAAAAATGGTCTTGAAAATGGGGGTCCATCTTAGAAAGAGCCCTTCATCCCGTCATCAGCTCTTTGCTAACCACAAGGTCTCAGAGAGATGGAGAGGGTATGGCATATAAGTTTTGGAAGTCTTAAGCAGATAAGGGATGCAGAGTTTGAAGAGCTTTGCCGGGGACCTGGACTGGATAATAGAGTCGAAAGGGTGATACTTCTTGAGAGCCCGAAGTGTTCTTTACTCCAGGCTCTGGGTCTCCAGTAGTCTACTTCAGTGCATCTACCAATGATTGAACTGCTGCTGCAGATTTTTTCAATGCTGCTTCTTCCTCCGGAGTGAGCTTGATCTCGATGATTTCCTCAATTCCATTTGCTCCCAACTTAACAGGTACACCGATAAACAGATCATTGATTCCGTATTCTCCTTGGAGATATGCAGCACATGGCAGAATCTTCTTTTTGTCTTTCAATATCGACTCAGCCATTTCTGCTACTGCTGACGCCGGAGCGTAGTACGCGCTTCCTGTCTTCAGTAATCCAACTATTTCTGCCCCGCCATTCCGTGTACGTTCCACAATAGCTTCGATCCGGTCAGGAGGTAACAACTCAGTAATAGGAATCCCTGCAACAGTGGAATAGCGGGGAAGCGGAACCATTGTATCGCCATGTCCACCCAAGACAAAGGCGTGCGTGTTTTCAACGGATACATTCAGCTCCATTGATATGAAGGTGCGAAAACGAGCAGAATCGAGTATGCCAGCCATTCCCATGACCCGATTCTTTGGAAAGCCGCTGGTTTTAAGGGCTACGTGGCACATGGCATCTAAAGGGTTGCTCACCACAATAATAATCGCTTCTGGTGAGTAACGGGCCGCCTCTTCAGTAACGCTTTTTACAATTCCAGCATTTGTGTTTAGAAGATCATCCCGACTCATCCCTGGTTTCCGCGGTACCCCAGCAGTTATGATCACGATGTCCGAACCCTCTGAAACCTCATAGGTGTTCGAGCCTGCTAGATGCGCATCATGCTTTTCAATGGGAGCTGCTTCGGCAAGATCGAGCGCCTTGCCCTGAGGTAACCCCTCGATAATATCGACCAAGACCACATCAGCAAGCTCCTTCTCTGCCAATCTCTGGGCAGTAGTAGCCCCTACATTTCCGGCCCCAACAACAGTAATCTTTTTATCCATAATATCATCTCCTTTTAATTAATTTGTATGAATTTACAGAGATCAATGGGGTCAGCATTCTCCAGTTCCTTTCTTCAATCGCGATGACAGCACACTGAACCCCCTTTGGTCCTCCCAATACTAGTGCTACTGACCAATAACAGCCAAGGTATCACCACGAGCTACCGAATCGCCTTCGTTGTACGGGATGGACTTTACTGTACCGTCTACCTCCGTCGTCAGTGCATTCTCCATCTTCATAGCCTCCAGTATAACTATTGTATCTCCTGCCTTGACCTTGTCACCTACCGATACTTCATAACGGATGATCATACCTGGCATTGGTGCCTCCAGCAAAAAATCCCCTGCCTCGGCAGGTTCAGCAGGAGCTGGGGCAGCGGCGGCTGGAGATGGTTTAGGCTTGGCCTCCTGTGGGGTGGGTTTACAGACTGAACCAGCGGGTGTTGCAACCTCAAGATTAGCGTCCACTGAGATATTTTGTATATCCACACGATGTTCTTTACCATCGAGTACAACCTTAAGTGATAGGCCCCCTTTTGGAGTTGCTGCCTTGACTGCTTCTAATTCACTCTTTTCCACAAGTAAGCCTGCCTTAGCCTTCTCAATCAGTTCCTGTTCTTTTTTGACATCGTCTAGGGTCTTTGGTTTGACATCTGCAGGTGGTTCTTCAAGACCGTATTTCCAACGGAGGAATCGACGACCAGTTGTTGGGTAAAGGGCGTAGATCAAAACATCGGAATCCGTCTTGGCCAAGTCTTTGATCTCCTCTTTGGCCTTTTCGAGTTCTGGCTCGAGTACGTCCGCTGGTCTTGTTGTGATAGGAGTTTCCCCCCTCTTATAACCTTTGAGGGCCTTCTTACGCACATCAGGATTGATTTCTGTGGGGGGCTTCCCATAGAGGCCATAACAGTAGTCCTTAACCTGATCGGTGATCATTTTGTATTCTTCTTGTGGTGTATCAAACAGGACGTTATTTACAGCCTGGGTACCCACAATCTGGCTGGTGGGGGTTACAAGGGGAGGGTTACCCAGATCGTTTCGTACTTTAGGAAGAATACTGTAGACATCATCGATACGGTCTATAGCATCCATCTGTCTAAGCTGGTTTACCAGATTGGAGAGCATTCCTCCAGGTACCTGGTGCATGAGCACATTAACATCTATTACAGCCATCTTAGTATCATCGAGAAGGTGGCGATACTTTGGCGCGATGGTTTCTAGATAATTACTTATCTTGATCAAAAGGCTAAGATCGAATCCTGGGTCTCTTTCGGTTCCCTCTAATGCAACAACGATCGGCTCTACTGCTGGATGGCCGGTCCGTAATGCAAAGGGTGCCATATTGCAGTCGATGATATCCACACCCGCTTCAATAGCCTTAAGATAGCTCATAGATGCCATGCCTGAGGTATAATGACTGTGAAGATGGATAGGAACAGAAACTTCCTGCTTTAAGGCGGAAATCAATTCATAGGCATCATAGGGAGCAATCAGGCCAGCCATATCCTTTATGCAGATGGTGTCTGCACCCATATCTACCAGTTCCTTGGCCTTGCTAATATAATATTCAAGATTAAAGACTGGACCTCCCATCCTTCGTTCAGTGAGGGAATAGCAGATGGTTCCCTGAAAGTGTTTCTTATTCTTCTTGATTACCTTTACCGAGGTCTCGAAGTTTCTAAAATCGTTTAACGCATCAAAAACTCGAAAAATATCGATACCTACCTCGCATGCCTTTTCCACAAAGGCTTCAACCACATCATCCGCATAGTTTCGGTAACCAACCAGGTTTTGGCCGCGAAGAAGCATGGAAAATGGAGTGTTTTTGATGTACTTCTTCAAGATTCGAGGTCTTTCCCAGGGATCCTCGTTTAGGAATCGATGCATAGAATCAAAAGTGGCACCACCCCATACCTCCATACCCCAAAATCCTACCTTATCCATTTCTTCGGCAATCGGAATCATGTCTTCAGTTCGCATTCGTGTCGCCAGAAGGGATTGATGCCCGTCACGAAGCGTTAGGTCCATGATCCTGACGGGATTCGTTGAACTCTTCTCTTTTTTCTTTTCCTTCCGCATACTACAATAATCCTCCTCTCATATATTAGATAAAATCCATGTATTTTAACTATTCTTGTTGTGCGAAAAAGAATTAAAATTTACTACAATTCATAAGAATTGTCAAGTACCACATTTCACAAATTTTTTGATTGTATTGCTCACTCATGTCCTTTATGCTATTATGAAATAATATAATATCGACGTGGAGTTTCGGAATGAGATGTGGAGGGCCTCTAAAATTTCTAATAACTTGGCAAATTGGACGGTTTCGTAAAAAGTCTATTTTGTTCACCAAGTGAGCATTTCAGGGGAAAAACGGTCCACAAAAGACTTTTTACGAAACCGTCAATACAGACCTTTGAAGAAAAGGAGGTGTTTTATGGAGCCGCAGCGAACTCCAGCAGTAGCTAACCTCTTTTACCCAGGGAGTGATCCGCAGTTACGAAAGGAGCTTAGTGGTTTTATCACCCGCTCTCAAAATCCGGATAGTGTGTTGGGAGCCATTGTTCCTCATGCCGGCTACGTGTATTCGGGGGCGGTAGCTGGAGCTGTTTTTTCTCAAATCCAGATACCCGATTCTGTAATCATTTTAGGTCCTAATCACAGGGGTATAGGCGCTAAGATAGCAGTTTCGGCCTATGGCGTATGGGAGATGCCGATGGGGTCAGTTCCTATTGATTCTAAGTTGGCAGAGAATATATTAAAAGAGTGCTCATCCATAGTAAACGATCCTCAGGCTCACAGTGTGGAACATTCTATCGAGGTTGAGGTTCCTTTTCTACAATATCTAAATTCAGATGTCTCCATTGTTCCTATCTGTGTGTCCCACTGCTCTTATGAGACCTGTCAAGAGATTGGGACAAATTTGGCAAAAGTAATAAAAGCATATGACCGTGAGGTCCTTTTGGTAGCAAGCACAGACATGACGCACTACGAATCGCAAGCGATAGCGAAAAGAAATGATCAGCTTGCCATTGATCAGATCTTAGCACTGCATCCAGAAGGCTTATATAAAACGGTGGAGGAACACATGATATCAATGTGCGGGGTTATTCCAACAACTATTCTGCTGGAGGCATGTCTTGTTCTTGGCTCAAAGGAAGCACGACTGATCCAGTATGCCACCTCGGGTGATGTGAGCGGAGACTATTCACAGGTAGTGGGATATGCTGGATTGATCGTGTATTAGAAACTAGGTAACAATTTACCGTTTTGAAAAGATTGACTGATAATGTTGTAATCGGTCAATCCTGCTCACTTCCGTGAATCCCAAAATTGTTCAAAGCCGTTTGCAAGATTAACCGATTACAACTTTTTTCAAGGAGCTAAAGTGTTACGAGATAAGAGTTCTTCTCCAAAAAGGTTGCTAAAATGGAAGGATTTGGGTGAAATATTTAATAATTACAGATAGTTCAACATCTAATAAGGGAAAGACGACAACCTGAATCCTGAAATCCTCCAATCCTTTCTTGCCAAGTTAATGGGAGGAGAGCCGAAGTTACAAAAGGATGGTGATTTGGATAAGGAGATGAAAAAGACAAGGACTCGTTTTCCCCCCAGCCCTTCTGGCTATCTGCATATTGGTGGGGCACGGACAGCCTTGTTTAACTGGCTTCTGGCCAGACATGACGGGGGCGAATTCATCTTAAGAATCGAGGATACCGATGTCGCTAGATCTACAAGTGAATCGGTTGATGCTATCCTAGAGGCGTTGGAATGGCTCGGGATCGATTGGGATGAAGGACCTTACTTTCAGTCCCAACGAATCGAAATCTATAATGAATATATCCAAAAGTTAATTGACACAGGTAAGGCATATTACTGCACCTGTACCCCTGAAACCCTGGAAGAAAAGCGTAAAACAGCTCTAGCCCGGGGTGAAAAACCTAAATATGATGGCACGTGCAGGGACAAAGGTCTTTCCTGGTCTCCTGGTGCCGTGGTTCGCTTCCGCTCACCTCAGACAGGTACCACTGTGGTAGAAGACGTGATTAAAGGGAATGTGGTATTCGAAAACCGCGAACTGGATGATCTCATAATTCAGCGAAGTGACGGCACCCCCACATACAACTTTGCTGTTGTGGTGGATGACATTAGTATGAACATAAATACTGTTATTCGCGGGGACGACCATCTGAATAATACCCCGCGACAAATATTGCTTTACAATGCTTTGGAATATCCTTTGCCCGTGTTCGGCCATGTGCCCATGGTACTGGGAAGTGACAGAAGCCGTTTAAGCAAGCGGCACGGAGCAATGTCAGTGACTGCATACCGCGATATGGGGTACCTCCCTCAGGCCCTGATAAACTATCTAGTACGCCTGGGGTGGTCTTACGGTAATCAGGAATTCTTCACTGTAGACGAGCTTATAGAGAAGTTCTCTCTTGAAAACATTGGCCGTTCCGCAGGTATGTTTAATCCTGAAAAACTCCTAGCGATTAATGCTGAACACATAAGGTTCTCATCGCCTGAAGAGCTGCTACCACACCTAAAACCCTTTTTAAAAGAGTTCAATATTGAAAGTGATGAATACCTGTGTCAGGCCATAAGGACTCTCCAAACGCGTAGCAAAACTCTTATTGACATGGCCAAGGGGGCTGCTTTCTATTTTAGGGAAAGGATAGAATATGAAGAAAAGGCAGCCTCAAAATTTTTGAGGCCTCAGATAAAAGGGGTGTTACAGGGGTTATTACAAAAGTTGAAATCTGCCTCTACCTTTGATGAAACAACCCTAGAAAACGTCTTTGTTGAGCTGATGGAAGAGACTGGATTGAAGCTGGGAAAGATTGCTCAACCCGTACGGGTTGCCCTTACTGGAGGAACGGTCAGCCCTGGAATCTTTGAGATCATGTCCGTGTTGGGAAGAGATCGCGTACTCTCCCGACTTCATGCTGCAATTAGGTTTATTGAAAGCTCGTCAGAAAATTGACTTGACATTTTTTGATCTTTCTTTTAATTATCTTTTACAATTATTGTATCGGCGGTCTCGTAAAAGGTATTTTTGTGAACGACCTTGAGCAACTCCGAATCCCAAAACTGATCACGAAGAGAGCAAAATCAGACTTTTTACGAACCGTAATCATCAGAAGATCACGTTCAAAATCACGGGAACTGAAATACTGGGGGATCGTCTAGCGGCAGGACAGTGGACTCTGGATCCATTAACCGAGGTTCGAATCCTCGTCCCCCAGCCACACCTCATTCTAATCATTTCAATAAATTACCTTTCCGAAATGAGATATTTCCATAACTACTTTGAACGACCATTATGACCTTCTTGGAGTATCAGTCTGAGTGAAGTTCACCCCGTTAAACAGGGTTACTACTGGGAAATTGTAACAATTTAGCGTTTTGAAAGGATTGACTGATAATGTTATAGTCAGTCAATATTTCTGACTTTCGTGAACAAGATTGATCGATTACAACTTTTTCCAAAGAGCTAAAGTCTTACGGGAAATTTGACGGGGTGAAAAGGCGAGATAATATTCTTGTACCCGTATTCCCGCACGAGGCCTATAACGGGGGGGTGAAGGGGCGAACGAATCCACCAATTTTTACTTGACGTAACGCCTTTATAATATCTATATTACTATTTTCTCATCCGTGAAAGACCTAATAAAACCGTAACTATTTAGCGTCTTGAAAGGATTGACTGATAATGTTATAGTCAGTCAATATTTCTCAATTTCTCACTTTCGTGAAAAATTTGAGGAAGTCGTAGAAATTCGGAATTTCCCTTTTTGAGTCATTCCCGCGTAGGCGTGGGAATCTTGTTATTACGCCATGTTATGGACTCCCGGTTTCGTGGGAATGACCTGCCAGGAAACCTTTTAGGAATCTATCAATCCTGGAAGAGGTATATTACAATTGAGAATTGTACATTTTGATATAGTTAGCAAACTTATGTAATTTCACCCACTTATATTGCTTAATCCTTCCAGGGAGAGTAACCCATCGGGTGGGCGACTCTCGAATTAAAAAAATATCGTAACATTTTAGCATCCTGAAACAACAGCCGGTTGCATCAGACTCAAGCTGAAGTTACGATTCACGATGCACGATATACGATACATTTGGCGCGAAGATATTGCAAATAAATCTAGTCATCCGCGCAACCCTTTTTTATAACCAAAACCAAGGGCAGGGTAGCATTCCATATGTTACCGAAATTGCGGTGGAGCGTAAAACCACCCTACGAATATTTTCAACTCACGAAGGCTGTGGTTGGCTGGTGTATATCGGGCTTCGCAGGTAGCCGATGATTGTAACGACTTTTGCCCGATCCTGTATAATCTTGCATCGTGTACGCATGTTCCGTGTTCGGCTTCTCCTTTGCTGTGCCGGTTTGTTTCTAGGGGCTAAAGTGTTAGAAAATCTCAACATTTTTAAGGCTCAATTTTAGGTAAAAGGATAAAAAAAACTGGCAGATAAGATATGAAAGGGATAAGGGCGATCCTTGCCGAGGTCTTCAAGCCCGGCTTATGTGTTGGATGCGGAGGGTGTGTGGGCCTCTGCCCATACATATCATTTTACGACGGAAAGGTCATATATACTGACGAGTGCACTAGGGATGAGGGAAGATGTTACGAGGTCTGCCCCCGTATCCAGTGCAGTATCGGGCAAGTGGATGAAGAACCCATTGGGCCATATTTAGCAATCCTACGGTCAAGAGCAAGGAATACGGAGATTCGACAGACGACTCAGTACGGTGGTACAATAACTGCACTTATTCTATTAGCATTGAAAGAAGGGTTGATAAAGAAGGCGGTTTTGACCTCCGACGATTCACAGGGCGCGCCATCCGGGGTAATCGCGCAAACCGAGGAAGAAGTAATGGCATGCTCTGGGTCAAGGTACGTGGGGGCGGGATCTCTGGAAGCCTTCAACCGGGCTGTTAAGGAAGAAACCATACCCTGCGGTATTGTAGGACTCCCCTGTCAGGCAGAATCGTTAAGGAGTATGCAGGCATCCCCTTTGTCACATCCCCAGCATAAAGATTCAGTTACTATTGTCTTGGGACTCTTTTGTACCTGGTCCTTGGATTATCGGTCGTTAAACAGATTCCTTAAAGAAAAGAACCTTAAGACTCCCATAATAAAATATGACATCCCCCCTCCGCCGGCCAATGTTTTTCAGGTAACTACTCGGGACAAGGAAACGATAGAATTTCCGCTAGACGATATCCGATCTTTTGTCATGCCCGGATGTGCCTTTTGTAGAGACATGACAGCAGAAAAGGCAGACCTGTCAGTGGGTACTGTCGAGGGTATGGAAGAGTGGAACACTCTGATCATAAGGACTAAAATAGGACAGGAGCTATTAGAACTGGCTGACAAAAAGGGTGTGCTGGAGCTTGAGCAGCTTCCCCGATCCAATCTGGAACATTTAAAAGAAGCATCTCTAGCTAAACGAAGACGTAAACCCCATTAGAATTTCACACAGGGCCTGTGGAATTCAGCTTTGTGATCCCTTATCGTGGATTCCACAGGGCGGGATATTACACCCGGGGTGAACAAAATAGGCATATATCGATTTTGATCCCGTATTTCCGCACGGGGCTTTTCTAACGCGCTAAACTAAACTGGATAGGCAAAAAGGATACACTGTACAAAACAGAGAAGGGTAGGGCATGAAAAACAAGATTGGCCTTGATCGCGTGGGCGAGACCCTCCTCCTGATGGGAAACGAGGCAATTGCACGTGGTGCTCTGGAAGCCGGGGTGAGTTTTTGCTCCTCATATCCGGGCAATCCATCGTCCGAGATCATGGAAACCCTGGCAAGCGTCGCCAGGGATCTAAACATTTATGCAGAATGGTCGGTCAATGAAAAGGTGGCTTTAGAGGCAGCTACTGCAGCATCCTTTGCCGGTCTTCGAGCCATGGTCTCCATGAAACAGAATGGCATAAACGTGGTATCAGATTTCTTGGTCAACCTTTCCCTGTCTGGCATCAAGGGTGGAATCGTTCTGGTAACATGCGATGATCCCGGAGGCATATCGAGTACCAACGAGGAAGATGCACGTTTTATAGCTCAGGTGGCTGACATCCCACTTTTAGAACCGGCCCATCCGCAGGATGCCCTTGATATGACCCGCTGGGCCTTTGACCTCTCTGAGACGATTGGCTCGGTCTGCGTACTACGAAGTATATCACGTATATCTCATACCCGCGGTAGCGTGACCCTCGGAAGCCTGAGTCGTAAAAAAAGGACGGCCCACTTTGACACATCCATCTCCTTGCATGCATTCCCGGTCACGGAAAAACATAAGATTTTGCATCAGAAGCTTGCTAAGGCAAGGGAGCTGTTCGAGACATCCTCTTTTAATTCTTATGAAGGTCCTCCTGATGATATAGACCTCCTCATCATCGCGTGTGGTACTGGATTTCTGTATGCACGCGAGGCGCTTGAGTTGCTGGATTTAACTGGTCGTGTGGGTCTACTCAAGATTGGAACAACATGGCCTCTTCCTGAAGAATGGCTGGAGAACCACCTGAGCAGGTGTGAACGGATACTCTTTGTGGAGGATGTGGACCCTTTCCTGGAGCGAAACATAAAAGCATTTTTTGCCCAAATTAGTCCCAAACTAGGTGTACGCACATTCTACGGGAAGGGAAGTGGACACATCCCACCTTTTGGTGAGTTAAATCCTGATATTCTCGTATATGCCTTGGCCAGGATACTCGATATAGATTATAAACCAGAAGACAGAGACTACGTGAATAAGGCTGAAGCGCTTGTAAGTGAATTGGTTCCTCCCCGTGAGTTCGGTTTCTGTCCGGGTTGTCCGCACAGGGCGTCTTTCTGGAGCATCAAGAATGCCCTTAAGTGGGATGACCGTGACGGATTTGTATCTGGGGATATTGGCTGCTACACCATGGGGATCTGGCCCACTGGATTTAATCAAGTCAAATCCGTTCATGCCATGGGCTCAGGGGTTGGTATGGCAAGCGGATATGGTAAGCTGTATACTTATGGATTCAATCAGCCTGTGATCTCAGTTGTAGGGGATTCTACCTTTTTTCATGCCGGGCTCCCTCCACTCATAAATGCCATATATAATCAAGCCAACTTTTTATTAATTATACTGGACAACGGTGCTACGGCCATGACCGGGTTCCAGCCTCACCCTGGGACAGGGGTAAACGCCATTGGTGATAGAGTTCAATCGCTTGACATTGCCAGCATTTGTCGAGCACTGGGCGTAAGCGTAGAGGTAGCAGACCCTTACGAAATAAAGGATACAGCAAACACTATCTATCGTCTCCTTCAGGAGAGAACAGGTGTCAGAGTCCTGATCATGAAGCGGAAATGTGCGCTGGTTCAAAAACGCGAAGAAGGTTTTCCGTACAGGGTGAGGGTAGATGAGGAAAGATGTGTTGGCGATTCATGCGGTTGCAACAGGTTTTGTACGCGTGTTTTTCGCTGTCCCGGATTGATATGGGATCAGGAAAAGAAGAAAACGAGGATAGATGAAGTAATTTGTGTCGGTTGTGGGGTCTGTACTGAAATATGCCCGGAAGGAGCCATAGTAAGAGAGAAGGATAATCATGAATAGTGATCCACTCAATCTGATTATTACAGGGGTAGGTGGCCAAGGTAATGTGCTGGCTTCCCGGATAATTGGTGAGTGTCTGATCAAAAAAGGATTGAGGGTTACAATAGGGGAGACGTATGGACTTTCTCAGAGGGGAGGCTCGGTCATGAGCCACGTTCGGATCTCGGAGAAGGGTACGCCGGGTCCCATCATCCCCAGGTGTAAAGCTCATGTGATCGTAAGCCTAGAACCAATAGAAGCCCTCAGGACGGTCAAGATTTATGGCAACCGGAATATAACCATGATAGTCAATTCACGACCTGTATATCCTTTAGGGGTGATTGCAGGAGAAATCACCTATCCAGAACCTGCAAAGGTTAGGAAGGCCCTGGAAGAACTCTCTCTGAAGCTGTTCTGGATACCGGCTACTGAGATAGCGATAAGGCTTGGACATGCTATTATGAGCAACGTGGTCCTGTTAGGAGCACTCGCGGCTACTGGGCTTATCCCACTGGAACGGAAAGATTTGCTCGAGGTCTTACCAGAGGTAGTCCCATCATCAAGCAAGGAGTTAAACGTCACCGCTCTTGACCTTGGAATGGAAGCCGTAGCAATAACAATTTAGCGTTTTGAAAAAAAGTTCTCGCAGCAGGATGCTGCCCCTCGTTTCTCGCAACAGGGTTCAACCCGACAATTACTTTCTTATAACCACTAAATATCTTTTTAAGTTTAAATAGGGCAGGGCATATTCTTTTAGGGTCAATTCCCTCCCGTCCAGCGTGTTGCTCGATTCAAGTTCTTTTATCTCAACCCCTATTCTTTTTCCCTTCATTGCGATAATTATACCTCTCTCAGGCACAAACGCGCTGGCCTGTCTTATAAAATCATCTAACTTAGCGAATGCTCTCGATATTACGACATCATAACCCCTTTTATCCTGCAGAACATCTTTAATAAAATCCTCTGCTCGCACATGATAGGCATCAATTTCGTTAAGTTTCAGGATGCGGATGATATGCTTTTGAAAAACCACCTTTTTTCTTGAGGCATCAACGAGTGTGATCCGAAGGTCGGGGTTCACAACCTTCAAAGGGATACCTGGAAAGCCTCCGCCGGAACCGATGTCTAAGACAGAGGATTCCGGAGGAATGAAAGGCAAAGGGGCAAGTGAATCGAGAAAGTGTTTGACAGCAATCTCTAGTGGGTCTGTAATGGCAGTTAGGTTGATATAATTCTTCCATTCTACTAACTCTTTTCCATAAGCCACAAACTGGTCTATTTGATCCTGTGCGAGCAAGAGACCCATAGACCGGGCTCCTTGGTGAAGGATACTCCTCCATTCCCTTGTTTCAAACAACATCACTCAACCCTTAGGATAGACTATCTCCTTTCCACTTCTGTAACACGAGACCTTTGCATAAACCCATGATGTCACTCATACGTTAGCTGTGGCCTTTTCAAAGTCTTGTGTTACTTCTTTATACCTTTCGATGAAATCTTGAATCAGGCTTTCCAGGCCGACCAGTGAATTTGCCCGAGCGCGATCATCAATCTCTTTGGCCAATCTGAATAGTTCGTCAAGGCCAAGATTACCGGATGCTCCCTTGATAGAATGGGCGATTTCGTGGACCTTCTGGGCATCCCCGGCTTTGAGTGCCGCCTTAAGTTCTTCCAGTTCAGAAAGGGTGGTTTCCTTATAGATTTCAAAAATTTCAGCAAACTCTTCTATGTCAAGACCGAGATTCTCCGCTAGTTCTCGAATTTCCATAAATTACCTCCTGTCATGTTGTCTAGTCTCTATCCATGCACACCTTCTTCCCCGTATGGCATGGGGGTTTATCTTCGGTTTCGTAGTAGCGATCGTTTTGGAATAGTTGAATTCATGTAACTGGTCGGACGGTGTCAGTTATCGGTGTCGGTGTCAGTATTGCCGTCAGTGTCAGTCGTCGGTTAACCGGCAAAGACGATGGGTCAGCATGACTTTTTTGACGAGAATAGCTACGAATTCAGGAATACTTTTTCGCTCATTGAGGGTTAAGGTTGTGATCTTCGTCAAAATATTGGAACACATGACAATAAGTCGAACACCGAGGTTATCGTGCTAAAATTCGATACAGAACCTTGGTCTTGATGGATGGATATCAGCCTAAAAAGAATTAATGTAACCCTTTAGCCTCTTGAAACAAACCCGGGTGCGTGAAAAGAGAATCCGAATACCGAATATGCGATGCAGGATGCAAGATACAAGATTACAGTATCAGACAAAAGTTGTTATAATTATAGACTACGTGCGAGACCCGATATAGAGCAAACAGCCATGACGTTATGGTAACGTCACCTTGAGTCTGATAGAGCCAGCTTGTTTCAAAATGGTAAAATGATTGGAATAAATAAATATTATCATATCTCTGTTTATTCTATCAAATAAATAATTAAAATCATAGTAAGGAGGAATCTTTTTGATCTCAAACGGTTTATCCTCTATTTTGCAAGATTTATTTACGAGAAATCCCTAATAGGGATTTGCGTACTCGCCCTCTTCTCCGAACTCGGCTCTTCCAGAGTTTAGTTAATAGGTAATAAGTATAGAATGGAACGGGATCAGAGGAAGAGAAATTGAAAGCATGAAGCATGCCAATTCCTATTACAAGGGGGAAAGAGGTTATTTCAGCATCTACGGGCTGAGCCAAAGAAAAGAGTATTTGAGGACTAAAGCAATGGATGTGCCAATTATTAGTAGTGGACAAAGCCTATAATTTCTGATAAAAATATTCTATATTATGGATAGAGCGGTTAGAATGAAGAGAGTAATTGATGCAGCACGGGGATTGATTCCGCCCGATCTAATTCTGAAGGGGGGCAAGGTAGTAAATATCTTCACGCATGAAGTGGTCGAGACCGATGTGGCCATTCTGGACGGCACGATCGTCGGTCTGGGCGAATACGATGGCCCGAAGATCATCCAAACAAAAGGGGATTTCATTTGTCCTGGCTTTATAGACGGTCACTTTCATATTGAAAGCACTATGCTTTCCCCGCTCGAGCTCTCAAGGGCGGTGATTCCCATGGGAACTACTGCCATAGTGGCAGATCCTCATGAACTATCAAATGTTTTGGGTAAGGATGGTATCCGGTATATGCTTGAGATGAGCAAAGATCTACCGGTTGATATCTACATAATGCTCCCTTCTTGTGTACCTTCAACGGACATGGAAACCTCTGGGGCTACCATTACAGCGACAGACCTTGTGGAGTTCAGGGATGAACCACGAGTCTTAGGTCTTGGTGAAATGATGAACTACCCAGGTGTGTTGTCCGGCGTTCCTCCAGTCCTTGAGAAACTGACTGCTTTCAATAATAAAATTAAGGATGGTCATGCACCCCTCCTTTCCGGTAAGGACCTGAACGCATATATTGCAGCAGGTATTCGCTCTGATCATGAATGTACGAACCTGGATGAAGCTCGCGAAAAGTTGAGCCTGGGAATGTATATAATGATAAGGGAAGGCACGCAGGCCAAGAACCTAAAAGACCTCATTCCTCTTGTTTCTTCAGATACCCTGCCTCGGTGCATGCTGGTGACTGACGACTGCCATCCTGACGATCTCATGGAAAAGGGTCATATGAACTATATAGTAAATCTAGCCATTTCAGAAGGCGTTGATCCTGTCCAGGCTATCCAGATGGCCAGTTATAATGTTGCTCAGTACCTTGGGCTCAAATATCTGGGTGCTATTGCTCCTGGATATCAGGCAGATCTCCTGGTACTTTCATCCCTTAACCCTGTTGAGGTAAGGATCGTTCTTAAACGTGGAGAAAAGGTGTATGAGGACGGTTGCTTTTATTGTTCATTCCCGGAAAGGATGGCCGAGCGTTCTCTGGGATCGATGAACATAAGACCGTTCAGTCCCGAAGATTTTGTTATTCATGCCGAAGGTGCTCTGGCCAGGGTTATCGGCCTGAGACATGATCAGATATCTACCTCGAGTAGGATTCTCCCGATCAAAACCGAAAAGGGCGTTGTTGTTTCTGATCAGGATCGTGATATTGTCAAGATCGCTGTTCTGGAACGTCATAAAGCTACTGGTAATATAGGGCTGGGTCTAGTGCAAGGATTTGGACTCAGGGAGGGCGCGCTGGCGTCATCAGTGGCTCATGATTCCCACAATATTATGGTTGTAGGTTGTACTGATGAGGAGATGTTTCTGGCAGCAAAAACAGTAGAAGAGATGAATGGCGGGCTTGCAGTAGTCAAAAACAGAGATGTACTGGAAAAGCTTGCTCTGCCTATTGGTGGCCTCATGTCAGAGAGGCCCCTGGAAGAGATTGCAATACTCTGGAAATCCTTGACTAAAGCTGCCAAGACGCTGGGTTGTGCCCCTGATCAGCCGTTCATGGCGTTGTCGTTTCTGGCTCTTCCGGTAATACCAGAACTAAGGATAACCGATAAGGGCCTTATAGATGT
The DNA here is from genome assembly GCA_012961955.1 of Desulfobacterales bacterium. Taxonomy (GTDB): domain Bacteria; phylum Desulfobacterota; class Desulfobacteria; order Desulfobacterales; family DTYH01; genus DTYH01. Next base: position 15,282 of record DTYH01000234.1, read on the forward strand.
AAAGTTATTTAGGATAGTACCGCTCTTTTTATAATTGCGCATCATTCACAGTACTGATGGTTTCGTAAAAAGGCATTTCACGAACCATCAGTACTAGAGCTAAAGATTCTTTATAATATTCGGGTTTGGCTATTGCACAAATCCCTACTTGTTTTATCTATCTAATAATGTTTCCAATTCTCCACCTTAAATGAGGGATTCTTAGATCCGTATAATCCAAACACACGATGACGTATGAAGCAGAAGTTTGAAGAAGAAATAGATTCAGTTAAAGGGCCTGGGCGTAATCTGTTTGTAGAAGAGGATAACAGTTTATACGAGCCATGGAGAACAGATAAGGAAAAGGCTCTCTCCACCTACGATCCTCTTCAGCATTATCTCTGGGAGATCAATAAGTATCCTATACTCACCAGGGAAGAGGAGATAGAATTGGCCATTCGTTTTAAGGAGCACGGGGATCGTGAAGCAGCATATAAGCTGATCACCTCGAACCTGAGATTGGTGGTTAAGATAGCCATGGATTTCCAGCGTATCTGGATGAGAAATCTTATGGACCTGATCCAGGAAGGAAACATAGGTTTGATGAAGGCCGTCCAAAAGTTTGATCCTTACAAAGGGGTTAAATTATCATACTACTCGTCGTTCTGGATCAAGGCTTATATACTTAAATTCATCATGGACAACTGGCGACTGGTGAAGATTGGAACCACACAGGCCCAAAGAAAGCTCTTCTTCAAGCTAAAAAAGGAAAAACAGAAACTCCTTTCCCAGGGATTCGATCCTCAACCAAAACTTCTTTCTACAAAGTTAGGGGTTTCAGAGGCTGAAATCGTGGAGATGGATCAACGTCTGGACGGATGGGACGTGTCTCTTGACGCTCCGCTAAAAGAAGACTCAGATAATGAGCGAATCGAGTTTATGCCAGCTTACGCGATCTCTGCCGAAGATCAGATGGCCAGGAAGGAAATACAGACAATACTCCACAATAAACTACAAGATTTCCGAAGGCTCTTGACCGAGAGAGAGCTGAATATATTCGAAAACCGCATCTTTTCCGATTCTCCAGCTACTCTTCAGGAGATAGGGGACAAATACAAGATCTCGAGGGAACGTGTAAGACAGATCGAAAAAAACATCGTAAAAAAGGTCAGAGCATATTTAGAGAGAGAAATTCCGGACTTTGAGCTATATTTTCGAGAAAGGGATACGGACGAAGTAAGTCCATAGAATTAAGGTAATTATTACAAAAATGAAGAATCGATTCCTTGCCAAGACGATACTATTTTTCTTCATGTGGGGTAGTATGTGCGGCTGTGCCTACTTTCATCGGCATCAGGTCGCTCCAACAGCTCCTTCACAAGAGGAAAAGAAAGAAATTAAGCCTCTCAGCCCTTACTACTTCTTTACTGAGTCTCAAATCATGAGACGGAGAGGCGAGCTAGACAAGGCCATAGAATTTCTTAAAAAGGCGGCGGCACACGATTCTGATTCCATCCTTTTAAAGACAGAATTGGTCAATCTATACATTCAACATAATGACTACAAAAGCGCAGCAGCTGTGGTCGAAGAGATATTGCAGGAGAAGCCTAACCATCTGAAATCCATCCAGTTGCTAGGCAATCTCTATAGGGTGTTGAAACAGAAGGACAAGGCCATAGAATTGTACAAAAAAGCCCTCACATTAGACCCAAAATCAGAAGAGACATATCTTCAGTTGGGCTCGTTATATCTCAACGCCGGTCAGATTCAAGAAGCGATTAGGGTCTTCAAGCAATTGATACAGCAGAAACCATCTTCCAGCCTGGGATATTTTTTCCTGGGGAGGGCGTATTTGGAGATAAAAGAATACAGAAAGGCTGAAAAAAGTCTCAACAAGACATTGGAACTAAGGCCTCACTTTGAAGAGGCCCTTTTTAGGCTGGTTCACCTTTATGAGGCAACAGGCCGAAAAAAAAAGGTCATAGAGGCATACAACAAGATTCTTGACTACAATCCCAATAACCTTAAGGCTGCTGTGGGCCTGGGACGTTTTTACCTAAGGATAGGGCAGGATAAAAAAGCTGAATCCGTTTTTGAAGAATTAAAGTTGAGGACGCACTTCGACCCGAACATAATTAAACAGATCGGCTTGATCTATCTGGAAAGAAAAAAGTACAAAAAGGCCATGGCCACTTTCAAGGCACTGATTAAAAACGATCCAGAAAACTATGATCTGTACTATTTTTTGGGACTTGCCTACGAAGGCGGTAAAAACATAGACGAGGCAATTAAGGTCTATAAGAAGATACCAGAGACGTGTTCCTGTTATAGTAACAGTATCTTTCATCTGGCGTTCCTATACCAGGAAAGAGGAGAAAGCACCCAAGCGATTAAGACAATCAAGGATGCCATTTCCAAAAAACCTGACAAAGCTGAACTGTATCTGTTCTTGGGTTCACTTTATGAGGATCTCAAGGAATACAAAGATGCTGTGATCGCGTTAAAGAAGGGAATCTCTATTTCTCCACGAGATGCTCAACTTTATTTTCGGCTGGGCGTGGTCTTCGATAAATCAGGAGATAAAGAAAAGAGCATCGAAGCGATGAAGGAAGTGATAAAGATAGATCCAAAGAATGCACAAGCCCTTAACTATCTTGGCTATACATACGCCGAAGAAGGTATCAACCTAGATGAGGCAGAGTTCTTGATTAAGGAAGCTTTAAAATATAAGCCCAATGATGGCTACATAACCGATAGTCTGGGCTGGGTCTACTATAAGAAAGGACTCTATCACAAAGCTATTTTCCACCTTGAAAAGGCCATCAGGTTAGTGCCTGACGATCCCACCATCTTGGAGCATTTGGGAGATGCATATCTTAAGGTGGACGATTTTGGGTCTGCCCTTAAGTTTTATAGAAAGGCACTTCAAAAAAAGGAAGACGATAAGAAGTCCCTGGAAGAAAAGATCAAGTTACTAGAAAAACAAACCCAAGTTGGTAACTAAACCTAAAATATGCCCCTTTTGGGTTCTACATCTCCTGATATTCTTGGGAAGTGTCCCGGGCTGTACCCATCTTTTACCCCACTACACCCCTCGATCAGGTCCAGAGGCGAGTTCGCTATTCAATACTATAGCAGCACAAAATCGTTCTTTGCGAAGTTTTAAAGGTCTTGGATCTATCTCGATACACCACGGAAAAAGGAGAGAAGTGTACCGTATCGCCTGGGTAGGCTCTTCACCACGGAGATTGCGCCTAGAAATCATCGGTTCATTCGGTCAGCCTATACTCGCGATGATTCTCAATGGCTCCAGATTTCTCATGTTTAACTATAGTAATAATCGAACCTTTAAAGGGGAGGCCAATATCCGAAATATGAAACGGTTTCTATCCGTTTCCATTACGCCTCACGATCTTTTCATGCTCATCTCAGGACGTCCCCCTCTTGCTCAACGACCTGATCTTCGCCTCAGATTTCAAAGGAGTGAAGGTGAGATCCTCCTGACGGTTACTGAAACATGGGGACGCGTTATACAAAAGATATGGTTGCATGATAGCGGGACGAGAGTAAAAAGACTAGAAATGTATAAGCTCGGAGGCGGATTAAGATACCGTGTGATGTTTGATAATGTTAGAAAGGTTGAAGACTTTGAGATTCCTCATGTGGTAACTGTCTCAACTCCGGACCATAAAACGTTCAGGCTTAAGATAAGAAGGTTGTGGGTGAACACGCTGAATCCTGAAGAAGTTTTTATGTTGGAAGGCAACAAATCGTGGTATAATCAAAACATAAGTCTTCTAAAAAGTCGTAACAATTTAGCTTTTTGAAAAATAGATGAAGATAACCTAATTTAAAGCCCTGTTGTATGAAATTTGCTGCAGACAGGATGCTGGGAAGACTGGCAAAATGGCTCCGCATCCTGGGATACGATACAGTCTACAGAAAAAACCTTTCTGATGAAGGGTTTATATCTCTTGCCCGAGAGGGGCGAATACTACTTACGCGAAATACCAGCCTAAGAGACAGATTGCCCCCAGAACAGTCGGTATTTATTACATCCGATCACTATCAAGATCAGCTTGTAACAGTTATCAAAGCCCTCTCCCTTAAACCTGTGCGAGATGCGTTCTTTAGCCGCTGTACGGTTTGCAATACAGTCCTTGAACCGGCCCAGGACGTGGAAGATGAGGTTCCAGAATACATCTGGGAAACCCAACATAAGTTTTCTCGCTGCAGGAACTGCGGCAAGGTCTACTGGCCAGGAACCCATTATGAGCGAACCTTCGAAAGGATAAAGACCCTTTTCAGGGGCCGGGGAATACAAATTCTATACCGGTAAAATGTTTCCCCAAAAGGAATTTCACTGGAATCCTCGAATCCTTAACCGCTTCAACCCTTCCATTTTACCAACTCTTTTGCATGAGAGCCTTGTATTTGTAACTCTGGCAATATATTTGATTATTTGATAGAGTTTGGTACTAAAACTGAGACAAAGGTAAGATTTTAGCATTTTGAAACAAGCCGCCTGCATCTGGCTCAATCTGAGGTTACGATACAGGATACATGGTGCACTGGGCAGCAACACATTGTACGTAAATATAAATATAGTGTTCCGCAAAGTTCATGGTAATGGTTTTTCCACAAACATTGTCAACTAAAGAAGGTTATGGCTGTTTGTTCTATGTCGGGTTCAGCATGTAGCCCATAATTATAAGGGCTTTTGCCTGATACTGTGTAATCTTGCATCCTGTGTCGTATGTTCAGTCTTCGGGTTGTCTCTTGATGCCGCCGGGTTTGTTTCAAGAGGTTAAAGGGTCACAGATAAAGAAGAACCTAGTTGTAGTCATCAATTGAATCATGATCTGATTTGGGCTATGAACAGAGTAGAAAATTCGTGATACTTTTCCGTTGTGGCTGTCCGTCATTGCTCTCGTTCAGGCCCGTCCTCCAGCCAAGCGGAGTGAGGGAGACGCGTGAGGTAGGGAGCAAAGGCTAAAGTTTTACGGAAATTCAAAGAAATGGCATTGAAGCTACCGTTATATGAAACTTTCCATCGTAATTCCTGTGTATAATGAAAGGGCGACCATTTCCGAAATCCTGAAAAGGGTATGTGCCACCCCTTATGAAAAGGAAATTATTGTAGTAGATGATGGATCTACGGATGGGTCACGGGAATGGTTAAGGACGGTAAAAGGGAAAGATATAAAGGTAATCTTCCACGAAAATAACATGGGAAAAGGGGCGGCCTTAAGGACAGGGTTTGGCCATGTAACAGGAGATATTGTTATTGTACAGGATGCTGATTTGGAATATAATCCAGAAGAGTATGGCTCCCTTATATCACCAATCATTGACGGCCGTGCTGATGTGGTTTATGGTTCGCGCTTTCTTGGGGGCCCTCATCGGGTGCTATTCTTCTGGCATTATATTGGCAACAAATTCCTAACCCTTATCTCTAACATATTTACAAACCTAAACCTCACGGATATGGAAACATGTTATAAGGTGTTTAGGGCCTCCCTGCTCAAAAGAATCTCTATTAAATCGAATAGGTTCGGTTTTGAGCCTGAAATTACGGCCAAGTTTGCCAAATTGGGATGTCGAATATACGAAACCCCTATATCCTATAGCGGACGGGATTATAAAGAGGGCAAAAAGATAACTTGGAAGGATGGCCTGGCAGCGCTTTTTTATATTATAAGGTTTAGATTCTTTGACTAGCGAAGAGTTGTCAGGTTTCCTTGCCTATAAAAGTGGTGATTTTCAAACTGAGATTACTGGATTGGATGGTCACCAATGTGACCATGAAGACTATCCTACTCGCTAGCCTCCTCCACTCCGAGTTCCTCTCCAAGGACAAGAAAAGAGGCTCTCGTCTCTCAGCCCACGGGCCGTTCCAAGCTTGGACTGGGGGTCAATGACCCGGGCAACAATCATCGCCGCACTAAGGGGATGCCCCCTCACACCCTTGCCACCAATGATTCCCTCAAGCCCGATCTTCCGCAGCGTGCCCAGCACACCAGCCACATGGCCATAGGGAGGGGATCGAACCACATCGAAACACTCCTCCAGACACCCAACAACCGCTCCGCCTTTGAGCAAAAGGCGAAAGTTTTCTACCAGATCACGAGGCCGTTTGGTCATATTACAAATAGTGCGTTTCTTGACCTTCCCCCCTGGCGGCAGGATTCTCTAAGGAGGATGCATCCGGGTGGATTGCGATCGGGTACTTCTTCTATACACATGACCACGAGTACTAAGGATCTAATACCGACCTACCAAGCAAAAAAAATGAAAG
>DTYH01000235.1 GCA_012961955.1 Desulfobacterales bacterium
AATGGGCTGTAAAAGATATGCCCAGCACCAAGGGGGTGGGACTCAATTCGTACCTCAAATGTCCACGATGTGGCCGTGAACTCACAATCAAGACCGGAAAGAATGGCCCCTTCCTTGCCTGTTCCGGGTTTCCGCAATGTAGATTTACCAGTAACTATAAGCGGAACGAAAAAGGGGAAATCCAGATGATAGAACCCTTACCGGCAACCACTATCGACATGAGCTGTCCTGAATGTGGAAAACCAATGGTTCAAAAGCAGGGTCGGTATGGGCCTTTCCTAGCCTGCTCCGGATACCCTGAATGCAAGTATACATCCTCCCTTAAAAATGAGAATGGGTCCCTTGAACCGATCGGTATCAGCTGCCCTCAAGATGGCTGTGATGGCGAACTTGTTACGCGAAAGTCCAGGAGGGGCAAGACATTTTACGGGTGCAGCAGATACCCGGAATGCACGTTTGCCACATGGTATAAACCGATCTGTCAGGCGTGTCCTCAGTGCGGAGCCACTTTTTTGGTGGAAAAGAATACGAAAAAGCAGGGGACATATTATGCCTGCATAACAAATGGGTGTGGTTTTAAGGGATACCCCGAGGATTGAAGGTATATTCTGGGTTGTTGCATCCATCCCGTTAGAAAAACCCCGTGCGGAAGCACGGGGTCAAAAGTGACTAGCAGCCATTCACCGAACGTTTCTTCCCGGTGAACGGCCACGACATAGAGTCCTAATGTTAAGAGAGGGATCACGTATTAGCCGGGAATACGGTGGGCCGGCCTAAATCGATCTTGATCCCCCTTATTAGGCGGCTGCTAAACGTTTATACCTCTCGTATCTTTCCCTCGCCTCTTCTTCTGCTTTTTTAAAGAGGACCTTTGCATTCTCTGGGAAAGTATTTACAAGGCTGGAATAACGTGTCTCGCCCATAAGGAACTCCTGAAAATCACCTTTTGGGTCCTTTGAATCGAGGATGAGCGGGTTTTTACCTTCCTCCTTCCGTCTTGGGTCATACCGGTAAAGAATCCAATAACCTGATTCCACGGCCTTCTTTGCTTCTTTTTGGCTCTGTCCCATATTTATTCCGTGATTGATACATGGTGCATAAGCAAGGATGAGGGACGGCCCTGGGTAGCTCTCTGCCTCCACCAATGCCTTCATAAGCTGATTCTTGTTTGCGCCCATGGCTACGGAGGCAACATATACATAACCATAGGTCATGGCTATCATCCCGAGGTCTTTTTTACAGATCGGTTTGCCGCTAGCCGCAAACTTGGCCACAGCCCCTGTTGGGGTAGATTTTGAAGACTGACCGCCGGTATTGGAATATACCTCGGTATCCAGGACCAGTATGTTTACATCGCGACCCATTGCAATCACATGATCTAGACCGCCATAACCAATATCATATGCCCAGCCGTCACCACCAAAGATCCATATGGACTTCTTGACAAGATGATCAGACAAATTAGATATGTCTCGAATTGCTGGGTGGACTCCATCCCGATTTTCTCGAAGTTCACGCCCGATAAGTTCCTTTATCCTATCACCGTATTCCTTTGATCCGTCTGCATCATTCATGTTTTCCAGCCATCCTTGGAATGCCTCTTTAAGATCTACTGGTATGTCCAGGCTTAAAGCCTCCCGGATCACCTGAGCCAGCTTTTCTCGCCTCTGAGCTACACCTAACTCCATTCCAAAACCATACTCTGCATTGTCCTCAAAGAGGGAGCTGGCCCACGTAGGACCGTGGCCCTTCTCATTCACCGTATAAGGAGAAACAGGTGCTGATCCACCGTAAATGGATGAACAACCCGTAGCATTTGCAATCATCATACGATCGCCAAATAGTTGTGTGATAACCTTTATATAAGGGGTTTCTCCGCAGCCAGGGCATGCCCCTGAGAACTCAAATAGAGGCCGTCGAAACTGGCTCCCCTTCACGGATGTAGCTGGCATCACGTCGTCCACGACGGGGAGTTCGGTGGAATATTTATGGTTGGGTATCTGCCTCTCTGTCTGTGTGCTCAACGGCTTCATGATCAGGGCCTTTTTCTTGGCAGGGCATATATCAGCACAGTTGCCGCACCCCACACAGTCAAGAGGGCTTACCTGGACCCGATACTTTAGACCCTTCAATTCCTTTCCCTTGGCGTCAACAGTTACAAAATCGTTTGGAGGATTTTTAAGGTCTTCCTCACGGACAAGGACAGGTCGGATGGCAGCATGCGGACATACAAAGGAACACTGGTTACACTGAATACAGTTATCAGGTATCCATTCAGGTATATTTATGGCAACTCCACGCTTTTCATACTTGGTAGTCCCAGTGGGGAATATGCCGTCCGCCCTGAATGCACTCACGGGTAGCTTATCTCCCTGCTGGGCCAGCATCGGTCTCATCACCTTCTTAACGAATTCAGGTTCGTCCGTTTCCATATAGGCCTCCTGGCCAGCTGTAAGCCATGAGTCCGGAACATCTACCTTTTCTAACGCAGTTACGGCCCTATCCACAGCATCAATATTCATCTGTACAACCTTATCCCCCTTCTTCCCGTAAGTTTTCTTAATGGCCTCCTTCATATGTTTAAACGCATCTTCAGGGGGAATCACGTTGGCTATCTTAAAGAATGCGGCCTGCATGATTATATTGATACGTCCACCCAGACCCAGTTCAGATGCGATCTTTACAGCATCGATATTGTAAAAGTTTAACTTTTTCTGAGCAATCGTTCTCTTCATATGGCCAGGAAGGTTAGTCTCCATTTCTTCCATGCTCCAGGGTGAGTTGAGCAGGAACGTTCCACCCTCTCTGATCCCATCTAAAATATCGTATCTAGTAACGAATGCTGGGTTGTGACAGGCAATAAAATCGGACTTGGTTAAAAGGTAAGGGGATTGAATCCTGTGGGGCGAAAATCTGAGATGGGACATGGTTATTCCGCCAGATTTTTTGGCATCATATGCAAAGTAGGCCTGTGCATACATGTCTGTATTTTCACCGATAATCTTTATTGTGTTCTTGTTTGCCCCTACGGTTCCATCGGCACCCAGACCCCAGAACTTGCATCGTACAGTCCCCTCCGGAGATGGGTCTATTTCGGGGCCGAGTTCAAGTGAAGTGTGAGACACATCGTCCACAATACCAACCGTGAAGTGGTTTTTTGGGGCGGATGAGCGGAGATTGTCAAACACGGCCTTCACCATGGTAGGAGTAAAATCTTTGCTACCAAGACCGTAACGACCACCCACAATAGTTGGGACCTCCCCTTTTTCATGGAATACAGTGCATACATCCTGATAGAGGGGTTCTCCCGGTGCCCCTGGTGCCTTGGTTCTGTCCAGAACAGCAATCCGTGTGGCGGTAGCTGGGAGTGCTCTCAAAAAGTGCTCTTTAGAGAAAGGCAGATAGAGTCTTACCTTTATGAGACCAACCCTTTCACCCAGTCCGTTAAGGTAGTTTACCGTTTCCTCGATAACATCGCAGCTGGAGGCCATAGACACAATTATCCTGTCTGCCTCAGGGTCTCCCACATAGTCGAAAAGGTTGTATGAACGTCCCACCATGTCTCCGACCCTTTTCATCACCTCCTCGACGATTTGGGGGATTCGGGCATAGAAGGGATTGACGGCTTCACGGTTCTGAAAGAATATATCCGGGCTTTGAGAAGTTCCTCTGAGCTGTGGATGTTCCGGATTCATGGCCCTGCTTCTGAAGTCGTCAATGGCGTCCCAGTCCACAAGCTTTGCCATGTCGTCGTAATCGATCATCTCTATCTTCTGAATTTCCATAGACGTTCTGAATCCATCAAAGAAGTGGACAAAAGGGAGACTGCTGCGGATACTGGCAAGATGGGCTACCAGCCCGAGGTCCATTACCTCCTGAACAGAGGCCGACGCCAGCAGACAAAAACCGGTTTGCCTGACGGCATTGATATCCGAATGGTCCCCGAATATGGAAAGGGCATGGGTGGAAATGGCACGGGCCGATACGTGAAAGACTGTGGGCATGACTTCACCAGAGATCTTGTACATGTTGGGGATCATCAGGAGTAGTCCTTGGGCTGCTGTAAAGGTAGTGGCCAATGCCCCTGCAGAGAGGGCTCCGTGTACAGCACCTGCTGCACCGGCTTCTGACTGCATTTCCACCACTTTCATGACCTGGCCAAAGATGTTTTTTCGTCCATTGGCTGCCCATTCATCGCAGTATTCGCCCATACTGCTTGAAGGAGTAATGGGATAGATTGCTGCTACCTCACTCATACCATAGGCCACGTAGGCTGCTGCTTCATTTCCTTCAATCGTGTTTTTCATTGCTTCCATATCTTCTCTCCCTTCCTTTAAAAATATAAGAAATTTTTATCATATATAGCATCAATCCACTTAAAAGGAAAGCAAATAATTGTTTAGGAATTTTTAGAGGATGTAAAGCCCCTGAATTTTTGGACACAATTTTTGACAAATAGGTCGATTGAATGAGC
>DTYH01000236.1 GCA_012961955.1 Desulfobacterales bacterium
TTTGACGCCGACTCGAGCTGGTAATCCTCGAAATAAGGAGTGGCTCAGGGTCTTATCATCCGGCATGATCATCGAGTCAGTATACGTCCCATGATTTCCAGGACGAAATTTGCTTCCTCTGTATCAAGAGTTCACCAGCGTGTGTGCGTGACCAGAAGGTAATGGGCGGGCTGAACGCCTCAATGGAAACAATACCCCCGGCTCAGTCAGGGGAGAACAGCTAAATACCATGGAAAAAGCCGTTTAAAAACGTTGTAACAGTTTAGCCTTATGCAAAATTTGTTACACTTTAGATCTTTAAAAAGAGAGTATTCAGTGGCTATAACGTGAAGGGTAACAATGTAAACCATTTTAGGTTTCACACCTCACGTTTCACGATTTCAGGAATGAGAAGCTGCGAGAATCTTTTTCAAAACACTAAATTGGTACGAGATATTTAACTTCTCTCGGGATGAAAGGAGGCTACCAATGAAAATACTGGTAACTGGTGGGTCCGGCTTCATTGGCAGGACTGTGGTAAGCGACCTACTCGCCCACAACTTTGCCGTAAGGGTGCTGGATAAGACGAGGGAGGGCTTAACTGAGATAAAAGACCCCTCTTTAGAGCTTATTCAAGGTGGTATTGAAGACCCGGAAAAGGTTCAGGAGGCAGTTACAGGAGTAGAGGTAATATTTCATCTGGCGGAGACTTTTTCTGCAAATCCTTATGAAGTACTTGACATTGATATCAGAGGCAATCTTAACCTCCTCAAAGCAGCAACTGAACACGGCGTTAAGCACTTCCTCTTTGCTAGTACCCACCGCGTCTACGGCCGACCTAGATACTTACCGATAGATGAGGAGCATCCTCTTCACCCAGAAGAGTCAGGACGTGCCTTGTATGCCACTGCCAAGCTCGCCAACGAGAAGCTGTGCCTCATTTATTTTCAGGAACATAACCTACCCGTCACTATCTTCCGGTTCTGGTGGTCATTCGCTCACAAAATTGGTGGCAAAGTACTGAGAAGCATGATTGATACCGCGCTGAGGGGCGAGCCGATCATCGTTCCGGAACAGGCCGGCGGAAACTTTTTACATAATGATGATGCCGCTCTTGCCTTCAGAAAGGCAACGCTTAATAGCCTGGCTTATGGCGAGACCTTCAACATCTCCAGTGGTACCTTTACCAGTTGGGTAGAGTTAGCTGAGCTTGTTTTGGAGGTGACAGATTCCTCATCACGGCTGGAACTTATCCCCAAGGGAGAACGGGGGGAGGAGCCCATAATGGGGACTGACCATAGCATTTATTACGAATGCAACCTTGATATCAGCAAGGCCGAACGCCTAATGGGATATAAGCCCCGGTATGATCCTCAAGATATAAAAGGCCTACTCCGAGAAGCAATAAAGGATCTCGTCTTGACCAGAAAAAAAGGGATGAGCAAGAATACACGATCTAATCCAAAGAAGTAACCATTTTTCCTTGTCCTCGAGAGCCGATTCTCCACTTGTCCGTATTCAGCCCGTGAACAGTCATCCCGAGACCTTTGCAGAACCCCCTTTTCATTCGTTCCTACGGGTTTTTTCAGCCATCCATGGGCTTGGAAAGCTGTTTCTCAAAACTGGGTCTTGTGGCGTTAAACAATTCAGGATTTTCCCGCCGCAGCGGACCGTTCATCCTGTTAGAGAACATAGTTCTGTAACGGGATGAACAGAAATTACGTTTTTGTATTTGTAACTAGTATTATTAACAAAATTGTATTATCTCTACATCCCAATTCACTGATTGTATTTCACTATCTATTTTAATTCATTCAATTAATCGAGCATTTCCCCTTGGTGGTATATTCTTTGCTCTATCCTCTTTGCAGCTGTACAAATAGTTTCCATCCGTAACTGGCTATTTTTCCGATGAGTTGCGTTCTCTTTCCGAGACAGAGGTGGGAGAGTAGATAGATTGTGTTCTAGATATAAAATATAGCGAGGGGGATTAAAAATGATTGACACAGGAGATACAGCCTTTGTTATGATCTGTTCAGCCTTGGTTATGTTCATGACACCTGGCTTGGCTCTTTTTTACGGTGGGATGGTTCGAAAAAAGAATGTCCTTGCGATGATGATGCAAAGCTTTATTGTCATTGGCTTGGTTTCAGTGATCTGGGTATTGTGGGGATATTCCCTCGCCTTTGGTCCAGATATACGGGGTATTATAGGAAGCCTTAAATGGTTTGGCTTGAAAGGAGTGGGGCCTTCACCGAACCCAGAGTATGCGGGAACCATACCTCATCAGGCATTTATGATATTCCAGGCGATGTTTGCCATCATCACGCCTGCTCTTATCACTGGAGCCTTTGCCGAACGCATGAAATTCAGTACTTTCCTCATCTTTATCTTGCTTTGGTCAACCCTTGTGTACAGTCCCATAGTCCACTGGGTCTGGGGTATCGGTGGATGGCTTGGCAACATGGGAGCACTGGATTTTGCAGGCGGTACAGTGGTACACGTAAGTTCTGGGGCTTCTGCGCTCGCCGCAGCCCTCCTGATTTCGAAAAGAAAGGGGTATGGAAAGGACCAGTTTATCCCTCATAATCTTCCAATGACTATTACGGGCGCTGCTGTCTTATGGTTTGGGTGGTTTGGCTTCAACGCAGGTAGTGCCCTTGGGTGTAATGGGTTAGCAGTGGGTGCCTTTGTGGCCACGCACGTGGCTGCTGCAGCAGCGGCCCTAGTCTGGATGGCTGCGGAATGGGTGCAAAGGGAGAAACCTAGCACACTTGGAGCAGCCAGTGGGGTGGTGGCCGGACTTGTGGCCATTACTCCAGCAGCAGGTTTTGTTGGTCCCATGTCAGCCTTGATTATTGGTGGCTTGGCTGGGGTCATCTGTTATGCGGGAATATTATTTAAGTCAAGACTCGGGTATGATGATTCCCTCGACGTCGTGGGGATCCATGGACTGGGAGGTATATGGGGAGCCGTGGCGACAGGATTCTTTGCTAGCAAAACGGTAAATCCCAACGGGGCTAACGGCCTCTTTTTCGGAAACCCTGGACAACTCTGGGTCCAATTCATATCCGTCCTTGTCACCTCCGTTTTCGCCTTTGTGATGACTGTTATTATATTTAAGGTCCTTGACTGGACCATCGGATTAAGAGTCTCCGATGAAGACGAAATCAGAGGATTAGATATCACCCAGCACAGCGAGACGGCATATGAGATATAATTCGTAGCATTTTTGGCTTTATCAAAGGTAAGACCCAGAGCGAAGATCATCACCGGCCTATCAGTAGGGCCAATTCGTGAATTAGCCTCACACCGAGACAATTGCTCAATGTGGCCCGCAAGATAGCTTTTTACGAATCCATCAAGTTTAGAATACTCAAATGTATGCCATGATTACAGGCTCTTCTCCAAATGAGTCGGTAAGATATTCTGGTCTATTTCGTCTATCTGGTTGACCAAACAGACTATAGTTTTTCCGTCCCCGCTCTCAATTCACTGGAAAACAAAGGTTGGAGAGATCGGAGTGTAAACCCCATTAGACAAGCCCGTCCGGGAGCACGGGGTCAAGATCGGTATACACCTCTTTTTTCACACGGGCTTTAGTGGACCGTCTGAGATTCTAACACGTTTACTACTGGGGTAAAGTACGATCCGGTAAGCTACTAAATTTTGGAGGGAAAAATGAAAAAGATTGAAGCTATCATAAAACCGTTTAAGCTGGATGATGTCAAGGAAGGTCTTATGGAGATTGGCGTTCAGGGGATGACAGTTTCCGAGGTTAAAGGATTTGGTCGTCAGAAGGGCCATACGGAGATCTATCGGGGGGCGGAATATAGGGTAGATTTTGTACCCAAGCTTAAATTGGAGGTGGTGGTTCGAGCAGAACTTGCGCCTAAGGTAGTGGAAGTGATCGAGCAAAAGGCCAGAACCGGAACAATTGGTGACGGCAAGATTTTTGTCAGTACCCTGGATGAGGTTATTCGCATAAGGACCGGCGAAAGAGGCAAAGAAGCCATATAAGAATACATATGGGTCAACCGGAATCCTCAATGAGGGGACTGCAGAAAAAGAAGCGAGAGTTAATCGCCCGTTTTCTGAACGGGGATGAACCTTGCTTTCCGGCTCGGTATGCGGAGATCCTGGACGATTACTTTCGAGAAAGCTTTTCCAGGACTTCTGTAGGGCCTCGGATACGCTCGGAAAAGAATCCATACGCTATTATCGCCCTGGGCGGCTATGGCAGAAAAGAGCAGTGCCTTCATTCTGATGTCGATGTTCTCCTCATCTTCAAGAAGAAGATCCCGAATGAGGCCAATGCCCTTGTCCAGGAAATGTTATATCCGTTATGGGATATTGGCTTTGATGTGAGCTATGTGATCCGCACCTTGAAGGAATGTTTAAAGCTGGCCTCCCAGGACTTTGAGGTACTGACCTCGCTCATCGATGCCAGGTTTTTGTGTGGCATCTCTTCCCTTTATTCAGAGCTCATGGAGGACTTGCGTGGCAAGGTGCTTCGCAGACATGGACGGGCATACGTAGACTGGCTTGTAGAAAGGAATCAGGAGAGATATAACCGGTTCGGCGACTCCACCTACCTTTTGGAACCCAACCTGAAAGAGGGTCTCGGTGGCCTGAGAGATTATCATACTATACTCTGGATCGCACGAGCCGAATACGGGCTCGTGAAGTCGAGAGACTTAGAGTTTTTTGGGCACTTGTCCCACGATGAGTTTCAGACCCTATCCCGGGCTGTTTCTTTCATCTGGATGGTTAGAAATTGGCTGCACCATCTCACTGGTCGGAAATGTGACCAGCTTTACTTTGAATACCAAGTGAACGTCGCACGAGCATTAAAGTTCGGGAAAGGAGAGGGTCAGCAGGCTGTGGAAGGATTCCTGGGGAGATTGCATGGGGAGATGGAGTTCTTAAAGCAGCAGCACCTCATGTTTCTCAATAAGGTACTGTCCAGAAGGCACAGACCTGGAATAGGAAGATCACCGCGTCGGGTCGTGGCAAGAGGCCTTGAGATCGTCCAAGATGCCCTGAATTTTGAGTCTACTGAGGCCATCCTACGAGACCCACGGCTTTTGATAAAGATATTGGAAAAGAGCGCAGTCCTTGGTGTTCCGTTGAGCATCGAATGTAAGCGTCTGCTAAGGGAGTTTTTATACCTGATTGATGGGGATTTTCGAAGTTCGGGTCCTGTAGTCAAATCGTTTCAACGTATCTTAGTTGCACCACCCAACACGTTTAGTGTCTTAAACGAGATGTTAAACACCGGCATGATGGTCGCTCTTATTCCCGAGTTCGAGGGGATCGTCAATCGAATTCAATACAATGAATATCACCTCTATCCTGTAGATAAGCATTGCCTCCTTACCGTGGAGATATTAAAACGCTTCAGCGCTGAGGATATTGAGGGGCAGGACATCCTCTGCAGAGACCTGTTCTCAGAAATATCGAAACCCGAACTTCTACTTTGGGCAGCCCTTGTGCACGACATAGGCAAGGGTAGTCATGGCCAAGATCACGCAACAAGAGGGGGCGAGATCGTCAAGTCAGTCTTTAAAAGGATGGGGTTCGCTGAACAAGATATTGAAACCATATCGTTTTTGGTTCGTGAGCACCTCTTGCTGATCAAGACCGCTACTCGAGGAGACATAAATGACGAGCAAATTGTGTTGCGATGTGCAAGGAAATTTCCTGACATAGACCATCTAAAGAGCCTTTATCTCCTTACGGTAGCTGACTCGATGGCAACAGGGCCCAAGGCGTGGAGTGACTGGATTGCTGCAATTCTGAAAGAGCTGTTTTTCAAGGTCTGTCATATTCTGAAAATGGGAGAACTGGCCACATCGACAGCAATCGATATCGTGGAGAGAAAAAGGGAAGAGGTCTTGTATAGTGTGCCGTCCACCTCGAGGAAATGGATAGAAGCTCTATTCGATCAGATGTCGCCACGCTATCTGTTATACACACCGTCAAAGGACATGCCCCGGCACATCGAGTTGTATAAAGTACTAGGAAAGAGACCTTTTGTGCTGGAGGTCCAGACCAATACTGACACTGATTACAGGACCATGACCATATGTGCCAGGGACTGCCCAGGCCTTTTCTCAAAAATATCAGGGGTGCTCACCATGAACAATCTCGACATACTCAGCGCCCAAATCTACACGTGGCGCAACCACATCGCTCTTGATATCTTCAAGGTCAAGGCCCCGCTTGATACACTCTATGAGGATGAAACATGGACACGCGTGGAAAACGATTTGGAATCTGCTCTGAAAGGTGAGCTGGAGCTGGAGTCTGCTCTTCACCAAAAGCTTGTTACCTATCAATCCCTACGAAAGAGAATACTGAGAAGGCCTGACAAGATCGTAGTAGACAATGAGGCATCCCATTTTTTTACCATTGTGCAGATCTACACGCACGACTTCCCAGGGCTACTTTACAGGATCACCGATGCTCTCTTCCGGTGCAAACTGGATATCTGGGTTGCCAAGATTGCCACAAAAGTCGATCAAGTGGTTGACGTATTCTATGTTCAGGATTTTGACGGCCAAAAGGTGGACAGCCCGGACCGGGTAGCAGCTATCAAGGAGGCCATAAAGAAGGTATTAACCAACGGCGTCCCCTGGTAACGGTTCACAGGACGAAGCATTTTCTTCACTCCTTTGTCTTTAGTCACAAATTGGTCCCACCATTTACGCTTACACCCCTTCCACTTCTTCTTCCCATTCAGCACCGGAAAAAACTCAGGTACATAATCTCAATACAGTTTCTGAAATTAGACCTATGTCGTTCTTAATGCCTGCCAAAACAATATTGTATCTAATGGAGTCTAAAGGGGCAAACACGTAAGATTAATGGTAATGGAGAACTCACAAACGACAAGTTCAGCAACTTCCACAACGGTGTGATCTCGGCGAGCCTGCCTGCGTCTGTGATCAACTATATCACCATCAGCCTGCATTATATTGCTTTCACGTCTCAGACGATGCCAAA
>DTYH01000237.1 GCA_012961955.1 Desulfobacterales bacterium
CCCAGTGCATCTTGTATCCTGTACCTTAAGTTCAGCTTGAGTCTGATGCGCCCAGCTTGTTTCAAAATGCTAAAATGTTACCTGATATTATTAATAATAATATCAAATCCTGATATGACCCTAGTTACTAGTCCAGAGTAAAATCTTAAAAAGGAAACAAGATAACTCTCCACTCCTAGCTCCGTAGGTGCCCCCGGCAGGGATCGAACCTGCGGCACAAGGATTAGGAATCCTTTGCTCTATCCACTGAGCTACGGGGGCGTTTTCTCTTGGTTAACAGGCTCGAACCACCGTATAAGACTTCCCTCAAATACCTTTTTGCTATTCAACGTAGAGTATCTGTCCAGGATAGATCTTGCTCCTGGGGGTAAGTCGATTTATCTGAAGAAGCCTTTCGAGCCTCATGTTATGGGTGCGCGCAATCTGATACGGGGTATCTCCAGCCTTAACTTGATAGGTTCCAATCCTGTTTGCGCTTGATCCGTTTCCTTTTTTCATTGGTATTATCAGGACCTGACCAATATGTAGTTGTGTATTGCTCAGATTGTTCAACGCCTTAATCTGTTTAATACTTATACCATAATATCTGGCTAGATTCCACAAAGAATCGCCTCTTTTTACCCTGTGATGAATGAATTCCAATTGTGACGAAGTATCACCAGGTTTTCCCCTCTCAAGATATGCTAGCTCCCTCGTCCCTCTCAACGGTATCTTCAGCTTCTGACCAACTCTTATCCTGTCCCTGTGAATACGGTTCACCGTCGCTATTCGCCTGACAGTGGTACGATATCTAAGGGCAATATGGGAAAGGGTCTCCCCATCCCGTACAATATGATATGTATACGCCCTTCTAGGAGGTATCCATGCAGGAATCTGATCCATTTTAGCAACTAGTATCGATGCCTTTCCCTTTGGAACCTTAAGTGGGTAGGATTCTGGCGGAGTAACATGATATCGTAATTCCGGGTTGAGTATCTTTAATTCCTCGTACTTACATCCGATTGTAGAGGCTATATCCTTCAATCGTGCCTGTTTTGAAACGGTAACAATCTCATACGGAATTGATGGATCAGGTCTCCCCAGCTTCACATTGTATTTCTCCGGTTCTTTGATAATAAAGAGGCATGCCAAAAAACGGGGGACATAACGTGCCGTCTCTGACGGGAGCTTTTCGTAAAGGTCCCAAAAGTTATCGAGATAGTTAATATTTTGATTCCGTATAACCTTCAGTACCTTTCCCTCACCGCAGTTGTATGCAGCAAGGACGGTAGTCCAATCACCAAATATCTGGTGCAGTTCTTTCAAGTATAGTATGGCAGCCCTTGTGGATTTTACAGGGTCCATCCTTTCATCTACCCAGCGATCCCTTTTTAGACCAAACTTGTATCCAGTAGATGGTATGAACTGCCAGAGGCCCAAAGCACGAGCCCGGGAAAACGCCCTAACGTTAAAACCGCTCTCGATCAAGGGAAGCCATGAAAGCTCTTCAGGGAGGCCTGCCTCTTTGAGAGCCTTTACTATCTCTGGTCGATACCTGCCGGAACGACGATACGCTTCAACAAGGAACGGTCTATCTTTCCCCTTAAGAAGCTCGATCTCCCTCTTTACATACCTATTTATGACTAATGGGATCGCGTTGTGATAACCGTTCGCCACTGTATGGCGGGAGGCGTAAATCTCTAATATCCTTTTTGAGATCAGGAATCGAATATCCTCCTTTTGACGTATCAGTTCCGAATCGTCATCCGCTTCCACCTTAAGGATTAACGAATAGGCCTGATCCAGGGCATCAATAGCATTTTCAAGATCTCCTTTTTCCCAAAAATCCTGAGCAACCCTGCAGTATTCAAGTGCCTCGTCCAAAGCTTTAGTATCTGCTAACGTGGTATCTGGCGAGATATTAAACTCTTTTGGAGCTAGACTGGCCTCTTCTTTTCCCTCGTTTTTTTCCATTGAATTGTTAAGGGTAGCTATTGCCCTCTCCCTATCCTTCGGCTTTGCATCATCTAATTCAGGCTTTATATCCGAAATAGGAACAGGGGAAACATGCCTTGCAGGTATACAGCCTACTCCAGCAAACATGCTAAGTATGAGAAATGTTAGTAAAAGAAACCTGTTCATATAAGCTGCCTATTACTAAAGACCCCTGCCGTACGTAGCAAGGGCGTCATGGGGTATCCACTTATCTGTCTATAACTTAGAGCCTGAGTGAGCGAAAACTACTACTCAATTCGTAACTATTCTAGTGAAAAACGTCATGCTGAGCATAAGTGAAGTATCTCGTAAGCGAAGCATCTCAAGAGATTCTTCACTCCGCTTTCCTCCGTTCAGAATGACCACGGAAAACAGAGCAAGAAACAAAAGAAGCCGGATCGGTGGTCAGTGACGCTTGCCGGTTTCGCATGACCACCCTAACTCTGATACCGTTTCAGTAGTTACATGACCAACTATTCCATAACCCTCGTTCCAGGGAGAGCGGGAATGAACATTCTGAATCGCTAGACTCCGGCTTGCGCGGGAGTGACAAGACAAGGTTTTACAATTCATCTATAGGAGATAAACAAAGAAACATAAAAAAAGAAATTCTGTAACAGTTTACTCTCTGAAAAACCACTATTCAGTCGCGGCCGGAAGCCGCTCCTGCTAGGAGTGGAAAATGAAGAGCAAAAAGTGAACAATGAAGATAGGATAACACATTCCCTTTTCATTTTTGACTCTTAACTCCTCACTCTTCCTAACCCCTGTGGAGCAGCGTCTTGCTCCGGCTCTTTTTCAAAACCCTAAATTGTTACAAAATTCTGAACTCTGCCTAAAATGATTGCCGTCAAAGGCTTTGATCAAAATTAACCCCGTTAGAAGTGTGGGGGTATTAAACCCAGGCCCAAAGAGCATGGGTTTCTAACGGGGTAAAGAAACATTTCAGTACCTGTTCAAGGGGTGAAGCTTTTCTTGAAACGACTTGACGGAAACCTTTAGTCTTTCCGTGAGTTAGGAACGGGGAAAACCGCAGCCACCGGAGTGAAACGAAGGTGGAAGAAGGTCTCTACCAAGTCACTCAAGGAAAAGAAAATATCCACCCCTCAAAATGTCACCAACCAATTAGCAGACCGATATTATGCTGTCAAGGATTATTGGACGTCCACGGACCGATTTTAAAGATTAGTTCTTCCATTCTCTTAATTAAAGGACCAAAGGTGTTTTGATCCAGGGCAGATATCGCCACAGCATCCCATTTACGGGCTAGTCTCTCAGTCTTGCCCGCGTCTATCAGGTCTTTCTTATTCAAGACCCTCAAAAGAGGAATCCGGTTGAGCTCGAGATCCTCAACTATCCGTTCCACCGATTCGATCTGGTCTTCGAAACGCGGGTGGCTTACATCAATCAGATGTATTAAAAGGCTCGCATCTTCCAATTCTTCAAGGGTGGCACGAAAAGCAGCAATAAGGTCTCTTGGAAGATTTCTAATAAAACCGACTGTATCTGTAATTATTACCTCCCGCTCACACGGAAATCTCATCCGTCTGCTCGTAGGATCGAGGGTGGCAAAAAGGCGATCCTCCGCCAACACAGTACTATTCGTAAGCATATTTAATAATGTTGACTTACCGGCATTTGTGTATCCAATGATGGATATTATTGGAAGTCCTTTCTTGTTCCGTAGGTGGCGACGTTGACTCCTCTGTCTTCTAATAGCTTTCAACTCCTTTTCCAGATGTGCGATCCTGTCTCGTACTCTTCTTCGATCTATCTCCAGCTTTGTCTCCCCAGGGCCTCTTCCACCGATTCCACCTGTCAATCTTGAAAGTGCACTGCTCTTGCCGACAAGACGGGGAAGAATATACCTGAGTTGAGCGAGCTCTACCTGGATCTTTCCCTCCCTGCTCTGGGCGCGGTTTGCAAAGATATCGAGGATTAGCTGAGTCCTATCAATAACCCTTAGTTCGGTCATGTCGGTTATAGATCGAACCTGGGAGAAGTTGAGCTCCTGGTCAAATATGAGCAGATCAGCCCCTTTTTGTAGAGCCATGATCACCAACTCACTCAATTTCCCTGGGCCCAATAGAAAACGGGAATCGACCTTTCTCCGGTGTTGGATCACGGTCCCACAGACCTCAATTCTACTCGATCTGGCTAGTTCACGAAGTTCGGCTATGGAGTCTTCAGCCAACCTTCGAGGAGCCGTTGTTACGCTTACCAGTATGGCCCGGTCACCTTTCCTCTCTACAGTTCTCAAACGAACCTTTTGAGAAAATTCTTTCTCCAGAGAGAGTATTAGTTCATGGCAGTTGATATCAAGTTCACCGGGTCGTAGCGGAGGAAGAGTCTGCCAGTTTTGACCATTAGTTATTTCAGGAAGGAGGTGGGCAGCGTATATTAGATGGGGATTCCCTTCAGTGCCCACAGTAATAGTAGCCATAAGGTCGAGCTTTAATAGAGATAGGTCAAGCAAATCGTCCCGGGATAGGGGTTCATTATCCAAATGGGTATGGACACAACGAAGACCTTTCAAACGCCCCCCACCAGAGCGATACTTCTCTAAGTCCGGAATAAGTATCGCCTTATGATCACCAACTATGACAAACTCAACCCAACCTTTGCGGTCTATCAATAAACCGATCTGCCTACGAATCTCGTGAGATAGGAGACAGAGTCTTTTTGAGAGCTCTGGCGAGATCAAAAAACCAGGAGGGGTCCTTCGTCGATACAATCGCTGTACTGATCGTATCTGGCTGGACTTCAAACCACCTATGTTTCCGTATACCCTTTTAATACCTCGCTCACCCTGGGTTCGTACTTTTTATCTTTTTCAGAAATCTGGTAACTCTTCACGGGGTGAAGCTTTTTCTTTACCCCTCAGAGAGTCACGAAATCTCTTAACCGACCACAATTATAGTCTAAACTACATTAGCCATCCTTGGGTCACAACCGGATAGTGAACTATACGGTGCCCCTCAATATAGAACGATAGAACGCACCAGGGATAGACCAGAAAATAACTCCTTTGAAAGCTCCTTGACATCTTGCGATTTTGCTATATATTACTTTAATATATAATATAGAGCATAAACAAGAAGGAGGTGATCTGTAAATGCGATGGCTTTTTCCCCATGCCACTCACTCCAGTGCTTGTGGCAGCTGAATTTTCTCCTGAGCAAGACGTAAAACTGCTCGTTTGCCTATTTTAATTTTCAGATAATTCAATACGTTTGTATCATCTCTCGTGCGTGTTCAAGGGTCTTCTTTGTGATGCGAACCCCCCCAAGCATACGGGCTACTTCGATTGCGCGATCATTGCCCTCAAGGGGGGTTATTCTTGTCCGTGTACGACCATCGACCACCTCTTTGCTTACCTTAAAATGCGTGTCAGCAAAAGCGGCGATCTGTGGTAGGTGGGTGATGCAAATTACCTGATGGAAGCGGGATAATCCCTTTAACTTCTTACCTACCACTTCTGCCAATCCCCCACCGATTCCACTATCTACCTCATCGAAGATTACTGTCTCAACAGATCCGATGTTTGCAAGGATAACCTTTAAAGCCAGTACAATCCTTGAAAGCTCGCCCCCCGATGCAATCCTATCTAGTGACTTTGGTTCCTCACCAGGGTTGGGGGCTATCAGGAAGGCCACGCGGTCCGCTCCGGTAGCATCAATAGCTGAATCTCCCCACGTAAGGTAGGAATCGATACTGTCATCGCGTGGAATCCTTGAAAAATGAACAGCAAACCGCACTTTATCCATCCCCAACGAAGATAGCTCTGCCTGTACCTTTGGGACGAGCAATTCAGCAGCCTTTCTCCTTTTCTGTGAAAGGTTTTCTGCCAGCCTGCAGAGCTTCTTGTGTAGTCGAGACAGCCCATCCTCAACCCGCCCAATCTTGTCCGCACAGGCGGAAAGGCCTTCAAGCTCTTTTTGGACTGCATTGGCATGGGCAATGACCGACTCCAGAGACCCCCCGTATTTCCGCTTCAATCTCTGGAGTAGATCAAGACGAGATTCCACCTCTTCGATCCTTTCAGCATCAAATACGATGCTTTGGAGATAGCTACGCAGTTCACAAGCGCAATCCTCCAGCTGAAACCCCGCCTCAATGACTTTTTCTGCAATAGGGCCAAGGGATGAATCGATCCGCCTCAACTCATTCAATTCGTTGCCCAGCTCCTTCAACCTCCCTACGATATCTCCATCTGTTTCATACATGGAATCGACACATAGGGCAACAGTCTGATAGAGTCTCTCTGCATTTTTCAGCTTCTTTCGCTCTTCTTCTAAAAGCCGATCCTCGCCAGGGGTAATCTGGGCACGTTTAATTTCTTGGAGCTGAAACTGGAGCAACTCCCGGTGTTCTGCTTTATGTTTTTCCTGGGTTTTTAGATCAGACAATTCCCTAACCAGCGAGAGTATTTCATTATAGCATTGATGCAGGTCGTTCCGAAGCCTCTCAAGTCCTGCGAACTGATCCAGGATTGTTAAATGATGGCCCGGTTTAAGGAGATACTGGTAGGCGTGTTGACCTGATATGCTGGCCAGCTTTTCACTTATAGAGATTAATATCTGGGTGGTGGCAAGGCGCCCATTTATGTAAATCCTGTGACGATTATTACGACTTATAACGCGTCGAATCAACAATTCGTCAGAGGCATCGATACCGTGATCTCTCAATATGGAGGCTACCGGAGTCGATTCAGGCAACTCAAAGAGCGCTTCTACCTCAGCTCTCTCCTCAGATGTTCGTATTAAATCTGTGGATGCTCGGCTGCCTAATATCAGACTTACAGCATTGATGATAATCGATTTACCAGCACCTGTCTCGCCTGTCAGGACATTTAGCCCTCCTGAGAAGGAGATCTGAAGATCATCAATAATGGCAAAGTTTCTGATCGAAAGCTCCCTGAGCATAGGTGATCACCGCGCAATTTCGTATCTGTCCTGAAAAAGTTGTTCTTCTGCACGGATACGAATATCTACCCCGTCAGAAACTCCTGCACAGGAGCACGGGGCCATAGTAAACCATAGCAGTGCTTTCCTCCGGGCCTTGTAAGAGACCGAAGATTTTAGGAGGCGGGGTTTTATCCCATTCTGAAATTATAACGGTGTTTACTTAAGACTTATGTAACTACTCAGACGGTGTCGTGGTCAGTGTCAGTGGCCGGTTAACCGACACTGACCTTCTATGAGAGCTTTTCTTCTCTGTTGCTGTGCTTCTCATGGTCATTCTGAACGGAGCAAAGCGGACCCAAGAATCTCTTACGAGGCTTCGCTTACGCTCAGCATGACGCTTTTGACCTGAATGAATACTTACCGACTTAATCGATTAGACCAGGGTGAAAGTCAACGTTATCCCTTCTCCGGCAGAAAAAGGAACATCAGTAATCACCTTATGCCCAATCTTCACCCTTCTATCAATCAGATCCTGCTTTGCTGCTTCCTCAGGATCGATTCCTTCAATATTTCCCATCACCCAAGGTCCCTCATCGGTTTCCACTAAGGCAACTATTAAAGGGGGTTTGAACCCGTCAGGAACGACATACTCGATCGTATATGTCTTAATCTTTCCGGAACCTGAAAGCTCCTTTACCTCTGTATCCATCGAACCACATTCCTGGCATACCATCCTTGGAGGAACAGTGTATTCCCCACAGTCCTTACACTTAAGACCCAGCATCTTTCCCTGTTTTAAACCTTCGTAATAATCTTTGTAAGTCAGTTTATACTCCATCACCGACCTCCTGTTATGTCTTTAGCAAAAGAAGTTCACAGTGGCTAGAGATCAGCTGTGCTTCTCAACCACGTTCAAAATCGGTTAACAATCCACAAAAGTTTCAAACATGGAAGAACTGTTCAAATCTTAACTCTATTCCTCAACCCTGTCAGCTACTATATTCTGTAGATAATGTCGCAGACCGATGATAGATCCCCGCCAAGGGTATCCGTCATTCCAACCTTAGCGCCTTCTACCTGCCGTTCTCCGCATTCTCCTCTCAATTGTTTTACAATCTCGTATGCCTGGGCTGCACCAGTTGCACCAATGGGATGTCCCTTGGCCTTTAGTCCACCTGAAGGATTTACAGGAATCTCTCCACCTATTTGAGTCTTACCATCTTCTACGGCCTTCGATCCAGTTCCATATTCAAAGAAACCCATGTGCTCCATGGCTACTATCTCAGCAATTGTAAAGCAGTCATGAAGTTCGACCACGTCAACATCCTTGGGCTCTAACCCGGCCATCTTGAAGGCCTGTTTTGCCGCTTCCACTCTGCTCTTCATGATCGTGTAATCCTTCTGACTAATGAGGGCTCCAGCCGATCCCTGACCCACACCTGCAATATAGACCGGCTTTTCGACCTTCTTCTTGGCAATGTCAGCAGAAGCGAGAACGATCGCTGCTGCTCCGTCAGAGAAAGGGCAGCAGTCAAATAGCTGTAATGGATCACAAATCATAGCACTCGAGAAGACATTTTCCATGGTTATCTCTTTTCGAAACTGTGCTTTTTCATTGTGGACCGCATTCTTGTGATTCTTTACGGCCACCATTGCCATCTGTTCTTTTAACTTTTCCAGCGGGATTCCATACTTTTTGCTGTAAAGCCTAGTCAGCATGGCAAACACCCCTGGGAATGTAATGCCTGAAAATTCCTCGTATCGGCTGTCACTACCCATTGCAAAGGTGCGTGTTGCCAATTCGGTACCCATCGTCATGGCCCTTTCCGTTCCTCCAGCCAAAACTATATCACAAAAACCTGAGGCCACCCAAATGAAGGCATTCCTGATAGC
>DTYH01000238.1 GCA_012961955.1 Desulfobacterales bacterium
GATGGGCGATTTTGGAACCTCCATAAAATCGGCAGGGCCGTTCATGGTATCCATGTACTGATTAACGACCCGCCACATGTGGCCGCATTCTCCTCCGAGTATCCACTTCACTCCCAACCGCTTGGCTTCAGCGTACATCTTGGCATTCAGCCTCTTTGCCATTTCGTGGGAGGTGAAGAAGCCGAAGTTTCCGCCCTCAGAAGCGTATGTGCTCCATGTGATGTCGAGTCCAAGATCCTGCAGATAGTGGAAGAGCATAAGGTAGCCCATGCATGTATAGGTGCCGGGATCGGCAAACACGTCTCCCGAAGGGGTAATAAAGAGAATTTCAGCACCCTTTCTGTTAAAGCTCGGCTCTACTCTAATACCAGTTATATCTTCTATCTCATCTACAAAGAATTCGATCATGTCCTTATATGCATGAGGCTGGATACCGAGGTGATTGCCAGTCCTGTAACAATTGGCCACGGGCGCCGCAATCCAGTCGATATTAAGACCAAGTAGGTTGATCAGTTCTCTTCCGAGAATCGTGATTTCCGCGGTATCAATACCGTAAGGACAGAATACTGAGCACCGACGACACTCGGTACACTGGAACAGATAGTACCACCACTCTTTAAGGATATCTTCCGTAAGTTCCCTTGATCCTGATAGCCTCCCAAGGACCTTCCCCGATGTTGTGAAATACCTTCGATATATGGACCTGAAAAGCTCCGCCCTGAGAACTGGCATATTCTTGGGGTCTCCGGTTCCGATAAAGAAGTGGCACTTGTCAGCGCATGCCCCACACCTAACACATATGTCCATAAAGAGCTTAAGTGTCCGAAACCTATCCAGTCGATCCTTAAACCCTTCTAAGATAATTTCCTTCCAGTTTTCGGGCAACTTCCAGTCATCGTCTGTAACCGACCATTCCCTCGGATTCGGTAAACCGACGACCTTAAGGTTTTTTGGCTCGCAGGCGTAACAATACATGCCCGGCCTGATTTCAACACGGGTTTCCATCCACCCCTTTTCAGGAGGCCTATGATCTATCTCCATCAGTTCATCTGGTTTTGGAACATCTGCCATTTTCACTCCTTCTCCACTGGTAATCCAGCTTCTTTCATTTTTTCTCTAAACTCGTCCTCATACTCCTCGTATGTATGGACCTCTACAGGGTAATTCCACGGGTTGATGTGCCTGACCATTCGGTTATTGTTCGCCAGGTTTCTGGTTGGACTGAGGAACACCCCGGCCATATGCATCAATTTGCTGAAAGGGAAGTAGGCAAAAAGAATACTTACAAGAAACAGGTGGATGTAAAAGAAGATACCGATCCCCTCCGGGACCTTTGGATTGAAGGTTGCCAATCCCAGGGTCAACTCCTTCACGCCAATGATATCCACCTTGAAGAAATACCGCATGAGAATACCGGAGATGACCACTCCCATGATGAGGAACAGTGGAAAATAGTCGGCGGGAAGTGATACATAGCGCAGCTGGGGAATAACAACTCTTCTTAGGAAGAGGTAGGTAACGGCTGCCAAAAGGACCACACCGCTCATGTAAAGGGTGGGTAGTGTTATCTGAAAAAAGCCATCAATACCTTCAAGGAGGTGTACAAAGGAAGGGACTGGCTCAGTAAACAATCGGAGGTGTCTTAACAAAACGATGAGAAGCGACCAATGAAACGCAAGCGCTGCCACCCAGAGCCACTTACTCGACCAAAAGACCAGCTTTGGGCCTTTTCTTAACTCGAACTTCAAGTTTCTGAATAGGGAGCGGAAAAAGAGTATTTCAAGGGCCATTCTCCCTATAACACCAATCGTATTGCAAGGATTTTCAAGATTGTTTGCCTTGATCCATGAATGTGATTTCTGTTGCCCGCAGGTAGTAGGTATCCGGAACGGAACAGGTGAACGCGCCCATTCAACAACACGATAGACCACTCCAGCTAGGAATGTGGCAAAAGCCGCATAAGGTATGATAACTCCGAAAAGGACCTGTAGACCCGCCACCTTCACTCCCACAAATACGATCGAAACAAGCATTACAACAGAAAAAAGGGAAAACAAAAGGCTTATCGTCACGCTCATTTATTTACCTCGTTCTTATGTGATGTTATCGACTCCGGTTTCCTTGATATCCGGCTCCTGATCGGGATCCGGGATCTTATATACCATACCAGATCTTTCCAGCAGCCTGAAAAGCTGTTTCTTCACCTCGTTTGTCTTGATTTCGTATATCTTCTCCCGACATTTCATGTAGATATCGAATGATAGGAGGGCAAGTTCATCCAATCTGGACTCAAATTCCAATAAGTCCTCAGCTATCTTCTCTTCCAGTATCTCATCCTCCAGTTCTTTCCTGATCACTTTCTTCAACAGGAAGACAAAACCGATGGCCTGAGAAGGAGAGAAATCCTGAACGGCCCTAATCTTTACGATTCTGTCAAGAAGTTGGGAAACCTTATCGGATTCTGTAGCCCCGCGCAGGAGTTCTTCATACAGAGCCTCTATTTCATGAAATATCGTGTATCCTACTGGGTTAGCGAATCGATCCTTTTTCCTCTTAAAGAATTCTGCGGCCTCAACTGGGTAGGTTTCAAGGATCAGATCAATCCATTTGTTAAGGATTGTCGCCCTTCTCTGTGACAAGATATTCTCAATGTTCATAGTACTCAATGGTGTCCTGATACGTTCAGGTTGATCTTATTCTCTATTGCTCTTCTATGTTTCGTAAGGGCCATTCTTCGGGTCTTTCGCTGGTAAGTTGAATGGTTAACGGTTGCTTACAAATTGAAACCATTGAGATAAAACCGACATTCGAATGAATTTTAGAAGGGGTAATATAGACAAATTGAATTCTTATGTCAAGAAAAAAACGACTATGAAGCTGTCTCTGAATTGCCGTCTCTCCTATTTCAGTCTGTCTAACTCGCAACATTTCATGCCTTTTTTATACATTACTGCTGATTTAAAAAACCCCTCTCCCCACAACGAATTACCTCCCGAATGGATATGTGTATAAGTGGCAAGCAAGTTCTTTTTGCATATTCCATCCCTCTCTCCATCAATCCCACAGCCTCGATGCACTTTAAACACGAGCCTGATGTCTCCAAGACTACTAAACACAGCCTTTGAATAGTGAAATTCATGCCCTCTTAGGACCTCACCAACTGAATAGAATGGATTATCACCGCTCACCTCTAATATCGTGTATCCATGCCCCTGAGGCTTTTCGTGCAATGTGAATCTTATAGGTAGAACGCCCACCATGGGGTAGGTTTTTTCATCCACTATAATAGTCTCTCCCAAATACATAAAGCCGCCACATTCTGCATATACGGGGAGACCCAATTCGATCTTTTCTCTTAAGGAATCTCTGAACCCCTTATTGTCTGCCAGGGCCTCTGCCTGCGTTTCCGGAAATCCACCCCCTATATACAGGGCATCAATGTCAGGGAGCTTATCTTCTGTTATCGAATCTATCTCTACCAATTCTGCCCCAAGATTTCGAAGATGTTCCAAGTTTTCTGGGTAGTAGAACCAAAAGGATCTATCTCGGATGAAACCGATACGAGGAGGGTTGTTCTGATCTAAAGCAGAACCTACCTTGTCTTGCTCGATGTGCATCGTGTTAAGAGGTGTTGTCCTGTGCATCAGTCTAAATATCTCGTCCATGTCAAGATACGACTCCACGATGGCTTTTGCCCACGAAATCGCCCTGTTTGCATGTTCCCTCTCCTGGTACGGAACGAGCCCCATGTGCCTTTCAGGAAAGAACCCGCCCTTGAACTTGGGAACAGCTCCTACAACCGGAACTTCACAATATCTCTCGACACATCTCGTTATAATGGACTCCTGCCGAGATCCTGCGACCCGATTCAGGATCACCGCCCCAATCTCCAGATCCGGATCAAACTTTTGGCAACCCAAAATGACGGCCGCGATGGTCCGGCTCGTCATGGTCACATCTACAACGATAATAACAGGGGTTTTGAGCAACTTCCCCAATTCTGCTGTGCTACAACGCCCATTGACGTCAAAACCATCAAACAGGCCGCGGTTTCCCTCAATCACCGATATATCTGCATCCTTTGAATGTGAGACAAAAGACTGAACTATCTGTGCATGGGTCATCAAGAAAGGATCCAAATTATGACATGACCTTCCGGCAGCAAGAGTCAACCAGCTGGCATCGATAAAGTCCGGTCCCTTTTTAAAGGGGGCTACGACATGGCCCTTGTCTCTCAAGGCAGCTATGATACCTAACGAAAGGATTGTCTTGCCCGACCCGCCCCTTAATGCAGCAATGGTTATACGAGGTACAGCTGTAAACATACCATCGAATGACCTTTCGCTCTGGGTCTAAGATGCAACGTAGAAATTAGCAGATGTGAATTTTTCTGTTGACAACTTAACAGACCTTTGAGTATAAGTTTACATTTAATCGGATCACACGCAAGAATTTTGAGAGATCTGCACGACTCTGCTTTGTGGAGAACTCAGCTTAAATATACGTTATACCTATTACCAGTCGATTTGGTATGCAGCCAAGACTAAAGGATACGGAAATAAAGAAGAAAATCAAGTCGATTCTTATCTCTTAGGGATTTAGGGAGGAGGTGAGGCTAGGCAGCAATCTTTACAGGAGCTACTCCTTTAACATTATCAAAACTATATGATTATAACCCATGGATTCTTCTATTCTGTAATAAGGAGGCATCGATAATGGCTTTTGAACCGAAAGAACCACAAAAGGAGTTAAAATACAATGAACTCAGAATATATTCTGATGAAGAGTTGAACAATTACACAGAAGAAGAGCTCAAGAATTTCAAGATCAAACATGATATTCCAATGCTTGAAGATCTGGAAAAAGGCCCATGGCCGAGCTTTGTAGCTGATGCCAAGCGTGAAGCCCTTCGCAGAAGGAAGCTTCCTGATGATCGGATGATGATCCACAGGGAGGTAGTTGAAGATATGCTGGGTCAGCTGGAGCTGTCTTTTGAACATGGTGAAACCCACTGGAAGCATGGCGGAATCGTTGGTGTGTTCGGTTATGGCGGAGGCGTTATTGGAAGATATTCCGACCTTCCAGAAAAGTTTCCTTCCATTGCCCATTTTCATACTATGCGTGTCAATCAACCCGCAAGCAAATTCTACCATACAGATTACCTAAGGACTTTATGCGATCTCTGGGAGTTTCGTGGCAGTGGCATGATGAACTTCCACGGGTCTACTGGTGACATCATCTTTTTAGGAACTTTTACGGAACAGTTAGAACCCATCTTTTTTGAGCTGGGGCATGTCCTGCAGCAAGACCTGGGAGGCTCTGGTTCCAATCTACGTTCTCCTTCTTGCTGCCTGGGAAAGGCGCGTTGTGAATGGGCCTGCATCGATACACAAGACATGTGCTATGAGCTGACCCACCATTATCAGGACGAGCTGCACCGGCCACAGTTCCCCTATAAATTCAAGTTTAAGTTTGACGGCTGTCCCAATGGCTGTGTGGCCTCCATTGCCCGAGCGGATATGTCTTTCATTGGAACTTGGAGGGATGAGATACGCATCGATCAGGAGGCTGTGCAGGCATACATTGGGGGTGAAATCACACCCAACGGAGGTGCCCATAGAGGAAGAGACTGGGGCAAATTCGACATC
>DTYH01000239.1 GCA_012961955.1 Desulfobacterales bacterium
GAGGATACATGATGTACTGGGCGGGAACCCATTTGACGTAAACCCCGTTAGAATTTCACTCGGGGCCCTTCGGAAATATTTTCGTTGCTCCTCGATTCCTTTGCTCTATGGAAGGGTGTCCCTACCGAGATCTACACATAATCGAATTAGAGGGGATTCCAGAAGACCCGAAGAGGTATTTCGGTAATCATCTTCTTGGGATGTGGGTAGAGGAGGGTTTCTCTTTCCTGTTCCTAACCACCTTCAATTCCTTCAAGCTCGAACAATTCCTCAAAGACCAAGCAGGCATTTCGCTATTAGACCTTCATGTTATAGATTACGATGCGTGGCAGGGTGGCCTGAGGTTGTCCCCAGTAAAGGTGGATAAGCTGGTCTTTTATCCTTACTGGATCAAGTATAGCCCAAGCGACGGGGAAACGGAGATACCTTTTGACCCAGGTCTGGTCTTTGGTTCGGGCCAGCACCCAACCACACGTCACTGTTTAGAATTGTTACTCGGATTCTCCAAGGAAAACAGACTAAAAAGTGTCATTGACCTAGGAACTGGAACAGGGATACTCTCGCTAGCTGCTGCGGCCCTTGGGGCTACCCACGTACTGGCAGTTGATACCAATCCGCTATGTGTGGAAACCGCCTTAAGAAATGTGATCCGAAATGGGTGGCAAGGACAGATAGAGGTGAGAAGGATTCCCGCACAAAGAGTCAGACCTGATCATCGTGTGGACCTGATTATGGCCAATTTACCACCAGAGGTTATTTTTTTCCTACTGGAAGACTCTCACTTCGAGGAGGTAAACGCGTGGATTATTTCTGGTCTTTATCGTAGTTCTTTTCAGAGTGCGGTATCACTACTGGAGAAGAAAGGATATAGAATCTTCGAGACACGCGAAGGAGAGTCCGTCTGGTACACTATATTGGCCGGATTGATTGATAACATATGAAATCGTGCCTCCAAAATTTTTTCGTGGTTCTGGTCAGAACACGTTTTCCGGAAAATATCGGCTCTGCAGCACGCTGTGTAGCAAATATGGGGCTGGGAGGGATAAT
This sequence comes from Desulfobacterales bacterium, assembly GCA_012961955.1. Taxonomy (GTDB): domain Bacteria; phylum Desulfobacterota; class Desulfobacteria; order Desulfobacterales; family DTYH01; genus DTYH01. The sequence continues at coordinate 1,048 of DTYH01000239.1, forward strand.
CGCTGTCTCTCCGGAAAATCCAGACCGGGAGAAGATGCTAAAGCTGGCTACTCACAAGGCTGCTTTTCTGATTGAGAATATGGATATCCACAACGATATCCTTGAAGCTCTTTCAGGGTTTAACTACGTGGTGGGCACTACATCACGGACTGGCCGCGGATATCGGAGCCCGGTGATCACCCCAAGGACTCTTGCCAGAGAAATATGGCCCATAGCCGAGAACAACCGGGTTGCTCTACTCTTTGGTCCTGAGGATAAGGGCCTTTCAAATCGAGAGATACTCCTATGTCAGAGGCTAGTGCGCATACCGACCGCTTCCCTATCCTCTCTTAATCTGGCGCAGGCGGTAATGATATTGGCTTATGAATTGTTTGTCTCAAAAAACGAGGAGCCAGAGACAGAGGAGACAAAACGTGCGTCGATTGCCGAACTGGAAGGTATGTTCGATCATCTGAAGGAGGCTTTCATCCGTATACATTATATCGATAACGAGAACCCTGATTACTGGATGATGAAGATTCGACGTTTCTTTAACAAAAGGGGTCTAAACTCCAATGAGGTAAGGTTGATTAGGGGATTTTGTCGCCACCTGCTCTGGATAGCCGGAAGATATGGCCTTTAGACCGGTAAGTCCGTCAGCTTACGAAATAATTACCAAAATAGGCTAACTTGTGAACTATAAAAAAATTTGACATTATTGCATTCTATACCTATACTTTTCAATGTTAGGTGTTGACCTTTCCCGTCTTAAGTTTACGTTTATCGTAGACACTTCACCGGCTGGATTATATTATCGAACGGTTATGTGGGTGCGTTCACGTGGGGCATCAAACGAGGGAAATGATTCTCTCAAAAAAGGCATCAACAAGAAAACATCCAGCCCGTGAACAGTCGAGACCTTTGCATGGCATCGAATGAAAAGGGGTTGTGCAAAGGTGTCCAGTTGCAAACCGGCCAAGTTTTTAGCTTTAACAATGGAAGAGAGACCTCTATTTCAGGTCGTCTGGGGTATAATACTGGCTTCAGCAGGTCTTGGTGTGATCTTAAGAATTCCCTATGTCTTTCCTCTTTCTTCCGGATTTACATTCAAGCACCTTTCATTCTACATACTGGGAGGTATTCTTTTTGGCGGAGGCCTGAAAAAGCTTTACACAGTATTCTTTACAAGGAGAATATCTTAAAGAAATGAATAGATAACAATTTATAGAGTTATAGAGAGGACAAATGGTTGTTGTCGAAATGTCCAAAAAGGCAGGCAAGGCAAACAAGCTGGAAGGCGATGTTCAAAATCTGAAGGATCAGGTCGAATATCAAAAAAAGTTACGGTATATCACGAACCGGATACATGCGGCGGGCAACATAGACGAAATTTTGACAGACATCAGGGATGAGATTATATCCCTATTTGATGCCGAGAGACTTACCATATATGTAGTGGATGGAATCAAGCGTGAACTGGTTTCCAAGGTAAAATCGGGTGATGAGATAAACGAGATTCGTGTTCCGCTATCTACATCGAGTATTGCCGGCTTTGCAGCATTCAAAGGACAATTGGTAAACATAAAGAATGTGTATGATAAAACCGAACTTTCTGCTTTTGATCCTGTCATAGAATTTGATAGTAGCTGGGATCAAAAAACGGGATTTCATACGCGACAGGTGCTCGCAGCCCCCATACGGTTTCAGAAGTACCTTCTTGGTGCCATCCAGTTAATTAATCGGAAAGACGGTTCTGCATTTACTCAAAAGGATGAACAGTCCGTCCTAGAGCTGGCTAAAACGCTGGGGATTGCATTTTATAACCAGAAGAGGATGGCCAGGGTTCGACCAGGAAAGTTCGACTATCTGCTCGAAAACCATTTGATTACTCAGAAGGAGCTGGATAAGGCAATTGCTGAGGCCCGGCAGACAAAACAGGACATTGAATATGTCCTGATGAAGAATTACAGAGTCTCCAAAGAAGATTTAGGAAAGTCCCTGAGTCGATATTTCAAGACAAAATTTGAAAAGTATAATGACAGGACACCTATTCCCGGAGATCTGTTGGTAGGCCTGAAGGTTAAGTTTATGAAGAACAACTTCTGGGTACCCCTAAGAAGAGAAGATGACAACATAATTATTGCCATCAATAATCCGAATGATTTACAGAAGATTGATATGATTAGAACCCTCTTTTCGGGCAAGAATTTGAAATTCCATGTGGCTCTCAAAGACGACATACTGAAATATATTGATCTTTTCATGGAAGGGGATCAAGAACAGAGTTCTATTGATGAAATACTGGGTCAGCTACAAGTTGAGGAGGAAGATCTTGAAGAGGCAGAGAGGGGGGTTTCGGAGGAAGATAGTGCAATTGTGCAGCTGGTCAACAAGATCATCCTTGATGCCTATGCAAGAAACGCTTCCGACATACACATTGAACCTTATCCGGGAAAGAGGAATACCGAAGTGAGGTTTCGTATTGATGGCTCGTGTATGTTGTACCAGACCGTGCCGTACCATTACCGGAATGCTATTGTCTCACGGATAAAGATTATGGCCGATATGGACATTTCGGAACGGAGAAAGCCTCAGGACGGGAAGATAAAATTTAAAAAATTTGGAGGAAAAGATATAGAGGTTCGTGTTGCCACAGTTCCCACGCAAGGTGGGTTGGAAGATGTAGTGCTTCGTATACTTGCGGCCGGTGAGCCGATGCCGCTTGATAAACTGGGGCTGAACGAAAAGAACTACAAAAACTTTGTCAGTATTATTACTCAACCTTACGGGATCATATTTGTATGCGGGCCTACTGGCTCAGGGAAGACCACCACCCTTCATTCGGCGCTGGGATATATAAACAAGCCCGAGATCAAGATATGGACGGCAGAAGACCCAGTGGAAATAACCCAGACAGGACTGAGACAGGTGCAGGTTCATCCCAAAATCGGTTTTGATTTTGCCGCTGCCATGCGTGCCTTCTTGAGGGCTGATCCAGACGTAATCATGGTGGGTGAGATGAGGGATAAGGAGACAACACGTATCGGTATCGAGGCCTCGCTAACAGGGCATCTTGTATTTTCCACATTACACACAAATAGTGCACCTGAAAGTGTTACCAGACTACTCGACATGGGTATGGACCCATTCAATTTTGCTGATGCGATCCTGGGGATATTGGCTCAGCGTCTTGTTCGTACCCTTTGTAAGAAGTGTAAAAAACCATATCATCCAACACGCGAGGAGTATGATAGGCTGGTCCATGAGTACGGCGAGGAGGATTTCGAGAGGAACGTTAATATCCCTTATTCCAAGGAATTGGTCCTGTACAAGCCGGAAGGGTGTCACGAATGTAGTAATACTGGATATCGAGGCCGGATGGGTATACATGAACTTCTAATGGGTACTGACGAGATAAAGAGATTAATACAGGAGAAGGCCAGGATGGAAGACATCCGGGAACAGGCGCTCAAGGAGGGAATGACCACACTGAAACAGGACGGCATAGAAAAGGTCTTTAAGGGTCATACGGATTTCTTTCAGGTCCGGAAGGTTTGTATCAAATAACGGTTCCTATCACGAAAGCATCATCTTTTAGCCATCGCATTAAACCTATTCAGCTGCTTTTCGTAATATCTTTTTTTGTCTCTTGGCGCAACCGAGAGGGCTTTACTGGCCGCTCTGACAGCCTCATAATACATTCCATTGACGAAATAACTCTCTGCTAACGTGTCTAATATGTAGGCCGCCTGCTTAAGATTTGCTGACAATTGCGCGTACTTGAGTGCCTTTTTGGGATTCCGATATCTCTCTTTCTTGCAGGTAGCGTAGATCCAGGCAAGATTGTTTAATACATCAGGGTTTTCAGGGAAGAATTCGAGTGATCTCTCGTAAGCAGCAATTGCTTTACCAAACCTGTTTGATTCGTAATAGATAGAACCCAGTAACTGGTACAGCTTTGGGTTTTCAGGGCTTTTTACTACTTCTCTAAGTACGATCTTCTCCAGGAAATGAATACTTAATGTCTTTCCTATCTCACCGAAATTGAGCTCATATCCCACATATCCGAACAGGACTATTCCACACATATAGGCAAGCATACTCGTCTTCAGCTTCCGTTGGTGCTTCAGGATATAGCGTTTGTCATTTTCGCAGTTCGCAAGATAGTCTATCCGTTCCCGTATGCTGAAATGGTGCCAGTTAGGCCGATCCATGCTTTGTCCGCTGCAGAGTGCTATCTTTTTCAATGAGGAGATGAGCGGACGGGCGGTTCTTAGAAGTAAATAAGCGTAAAGGTCTGCCTCGCGTTCGCAGTTTCGCATGAAATATCCAAATATAAAGCGGAAATATATCAAGAGGATTATGGCCAGAGGGATGGTAAACAGGATCGAGCTCATAGTCTGGGACGAAGGATATCCAGGAACTAGTAAGTCATAGATAAAATCGTTGTATAGGAGTGAATATACTATAAGATCGAACAAAGCGTATGAGAGGACGACGTACCCTAGAAAAAAGATGACATAAAAGAGGAGATGCCTCCTTTTTATATGACCGATTTCGTGAGCCATAACCGCATCTATCTCTTCATCATCCAGTAATTGGAGAAGGGCTTCGGTGACAAGTATATAGCGAAATCGCTTGAAGAGCCCCATGACTCCTGCTGTCAACATTCTTCCTTCCAGTATAGGCCATAGCATTATCTCCTTGTAGCCCAGCTTTGTCCTTTTACATATTTCTTCGATTCGTCTCCGTTTTGGGCCGGAGGGGAGGGGGTGTAACCCCCAGAATGGCTTTATCAAGGCCGGAACAACTATCGAGAGGACAAGCAGAAAAACGGAAAAGAATAAGACCTGTCCCTCCTGGGTCTGTATGCAGTGTTTAAGAATATTGATTGGGAGGATGTTGATAAGATCCACAATGCTGGATATGATGAGCCATGGTAGTATGAATGGGATATTGAAAGATATATTGGACAATATATACGATTTCTTTGAGAGTCTGCTCCCAGAGAGTCTGCGGTAAGATTCATGAGCCGAGGCCCAGATTATGGAAAGGTACGCGAGAAAAAGACCGATAAAGAAGAGCGCTGAAAGGGTAGGGATGGTATTAAAGGGAGGGATACGTATCAAGAAGGATTTGAGGTTTAATAGATATATATCGGCAGAAAAAAATATAAGAGCCAGGATAGCCTGGTGATGAAAGTACCGGTCAAACCGGTGTGGCCGTGCCGATATAAGCGGATACTCAATACTTTTATTGAGCTTCCGGAATGTTAACCTGGTAGTTTGGGCAAATATGAGTTTGAGTAAGATGAAGATAAATCCTGTTTCAATCGGGCCAAAGAATGTCTTTTCCGGGGGAATATAGGTGATATATATGAGAAGCACCAGAACGAAATATATAAGATTGGCATACATAATCCGCCCTTAATGTAACTCTTCAAGGAGTGAAGCTTTTCTTGAAGCGAATTGTTGGTAAGCCCCGTTATAAGGGCAGGGCATCAAACCCCGCCCTTATAACGGGTAAGCCAGAGCATTTCGCATGGTGATCACTTAAAAGAGACAGAGCCTTGCTCAGGAACAAGTTTCCAAGCCCAGGGGTGGGTCAAAAACTCATTAGGAACGCCCAACTCCTCTGCCGTTAGTTTATAACACCTCTTTTGCTGCTTTTCTAATCGCTGTGGTAATCGTTTCCATCCGCTCTTGGGTCATCTTAACAGGGATGGGATAGACCAAGAGACGCTCAAATATGGTATCGGTTCGAGGCAGGGCATTGCCAAGGTAGTCAAGGTCAACCCTATCTTCTCTGTTTCGGAACGGCCAGCCTGTTCGGCACAATGTAAGCCCCTTTAATAAATGTTCCCATTTAGGATAGTAATGCCAGGAATTTTCTTTGAAATAGATCGCCCCAGCCCCGGCTTGTGAAAGTATCTTGTTGAACTTGGCAGCCTTTTCTCCATCAGGGAGGAAGAAGGCAAGAAACGTGGCAGTATCTCCGTTCGGATCGGGCACCTTGCGAAAAGTGATCCCTTCAAATTCCTCCATTACCTCCTTGATAGCCCTCTTGTGCCTCCTTTGCTCCGCAATAATTGATTCCAGTTTTGCAAGTTGAGCCAGCCCGATCGCCCCCTGGAGTTCCATCATTCGAAAATTAAAACCAAAGAAGCGACGACCTTCCAGGCCACGTTCCAGATTTGGGTTGTGGTCATGACCATGATCATGGAACTCGGAGGCATTAAGATAGAGTTTCCTGTTCTTTGTTACGATCATGCCACCCTCACCCGTGGTGATAGTCTTTACTGAGTCGAATGAAAAAGTGCCCATATCGCCAAACGTACCCAGATATTGTCCGTCAATAGTCCCACCGCAGGCCTGGGCAGTATCTTCGATGACCGGGATCCCGTACCTTGCAGCAATATCCACTATCTCCTTGATGCGGGCCTGTGCCCCGAGCATATGCACCGGGATGATTGCCTTTGTCTTTTTAGTAATCTTCGGTTCCAAATCCTCTGGATCCATGTTCAGTGTCTCATCAACCTCGGTAAATACGGGGATTGCACCGGATTCCAGTATGGCTTCCCAGGTTGCTACAAAAGTGAATCCCTGTGTGATCACCTCGTCACCCGGACTGATTCCCAGTGCTGCTAAAGCCACCCGAAGGGCTGCTGTTCCGGATGATACTGCTAGGGCATACGGGACACCGCAAAGTTTAGCAAAGGCTTGTTCGAATGCTTCGACCTTGTACACACCATTTCGTTTATCAGCAAATTCGTAACGAAACAGAACTCCGGTCTCTAGTACTTCGAGTATTTCCTTCTTTTCTTCCTCACCAAATACTTCAAAACCAGGCATGGATAGTACCTCCGTGTTCATGCTTTAAGAAGTTGCTGTAAGTGTTCAGGGGGCGAAGAAGAGCTTCACCCCGTGGACACTTACAAACTGCCTTTTATGCTGGGAGTATAGGGAAATGGAGATTGGAGGTCAAGAACAAACGGGCTGTGGCTCCATATTTGTCTTGTTCTCCATAAAGTTTTTTGAAATCATAGCTGTAAGTTTAAAATAAATGGATTAGACCGGTTGTAATCAATTTTAACCTCTGCTATTATTCATAACCAGCCCTAGATTGATGGTCTCGCAAAGACCCATTTTCCGAACGAGATTGAGCATTTCTGAATCCCAAGATTGGTCACGGAGCGAGCAAAATTAGACTTTTTACGAGACCGTGTAAATTGACCGTTACAAATTTTGATATCATTAACAAACCTATGTAATTTCAGGTAATCGTACTGCCTGATCTTGGTAACGAGCAACAACGCATTCGGAGGCAATTGTCGAATTGAAAAAAATCGTAACAGATTAGCATCTTGAAACAGCCTGGTTGCATGAGACTCAATCTGAAGTTACAACACATGATACAGGACGCACTGGACAGGAACACATCGGACGTAAACCCCGTTAGAATCTCACACAAGGCATTAAACCCCGCCCCGTAAGACCGTCGGTCTCACGGAGGCCGTGTGAAAAGAGGGTTATAATATCTTGATTTTAACCCTGTGTTCCCGGCGGGGCTTTTCTAAGGGAGTAAATGTAGTTATCCGCGCAACCCTCATATATGAGCAAAACAAAACGTAGGGTGGTATTTATATGCCAGCGAAATTGCTGTGGATGTAAAATCTCACCCTACAAATATCGTCAACTATAGGGTTTACGGTGGCTTGCTCTATATCGGGATTTGCACGCAGCCCATGATTGTAACGACTTTTGCCTGGTACTTATATAATCTTCCGTCCTTGTATCATGTATCATATAATTTACAGTATTCAGGTTGACTTTTGATGCGGCCGGGTCTGTTGCAAGAGGCTAAGGTGTTACAAGAGATCAAAATTTGTAACGCTCAATTTAGGATAGTATAAGATCTTCGACAAGCTCGGCGCTTATAGAATCTTGGCATCATGTTTTGAGTATGCGGGAGAAGGGGCCTTCACAGATGGATAGATTAATAAATCAGGCTGCTGAGATTATATTAGATTCCGGGTTGACCTTGGCTCTGACAGGGGCTGGTATCTCCGTGGAATCCGGGATTCCAGACTTTAGGAGTGCTGACGGCCTTTGGTCAAGATTTGACCCGGCTGAATATGCCACCATCACTGCTTTTCGCAAAGACCCTGAAAAGGTATGGAGAATGCTTCGTGAAATGGAGCAGGTAGTGAGTAAGGCAAGGCCCAACAAGGCACACAAGGGTATGGGAGAGTTGGAAAAAATGGGGGTCCTCCATTTCATAATCACGCAGAATGTGGATAACCTCCACCAGGCAGGAGGGGCCAAGAATGTCATAGAATATCATGGAAATTTTAGCACTTTATCCTGCCTGTGGTGTGGTAAGAGTTACCTCACAGAGGATAAGAAAGGAGAGTACGTGCCCAAGTGCGAATGTGGAAGGATACTTAAACCTGACGTTATATTCTTTGGTGAGGCCATTCCAGAGGATGCCCTTGAGAGGTCTTTTGAGCTTGCGGCTTCTGCCCAGGCATTGATGGTGGTTGGAACCTCAGCTGTTGTTTCTCCTGCAAACGCCATACCTTCCATAGCAAAACAGAATGGGGCAAGGATCATTGAGATCAATAAGGAGGCGACCCGTTTGACAGACACCGTGACTGATGTCTTTATACAGGGCATGGCTGGAGAAGTCATTCCTGCACTGGTGGAAGCGATTAAGACAAAGGTATAACAACCGTTGATGGGACGAAGTTTTTGTTTCAAGAATAACTCCGACATATGAGTGAAATACTGATCGTTTACCACTCCCAATCGGGGAATACTAAGAGGATGGCTGATGCGGTAGCAAAAGGTGTGGAATCGATAGAAGATTGCATTGCCATCGTTAAGGAGGCCTTTGATACCTCACTTAAGGATATTATCAGTTGCAATGGGCTTGCTATCGGTTCACCTGAATATTTTGGCTATATGGCAGGGGCAATCAAAGATCTGTTTGACAGGACATATGAATCTGCAAGGGGGAGGAAGGAAATATTCAGGAAACCGTACGTTGTCTTTATCAGTGCAGGGAACGATGGGAGAGGCGCTTTGAGCAGCATAAAAAGGATCTGTACAGGATACCAGTTCAAGATGGTTTACGATCCGGTTATAGCAAGGGGAGGGGTCAATGAAGAGATTCTGACAAGATGTGAGATGCTTGGGAAGGTGATTGCTGCAGGTTGCGAAGCCAGGATATATTAGGCGGTACATGTAAACCAGTCCTGGTACGAATAACTTGTGTGAAATGGGCCATGATTTTGTAGGAGGTATCTAATAAAATGAAGATCACCGTTGCACAACTGAATCCGGTTATAGGAGACATCCAGGGCAATTTGGCGAAGATACTGAATACGCTATCACAGTGCTCTTCAGATTCGACAGATCTATTGATATTTCCAGAACTCTTTCTTGCGGGGTATCCTCCGAGGGATCTCTTAGAGAGATCATGGTTTATCAGAAAAATTGAGGAGGCCATCCATGAATTGACGAAAATTTCAATGAAGTGTCCAGAAATGGGAATACTTTTTGGGGCGCCTCTTCCGACCGGAAAGGAGATTGGAAAAGGGCTCTATAACTCCGCATTATTGATTTATCGAGGTAAAAGACTCACTACTCAACACAAGTCTCTGTTGCCAACATACGATGTGTTTGACGAGGCAAGGTATTTTGACCCTGCTCCAGAAATTCATACAGTATCCTTCAAAGGCGAGACGCTTGGAATCTCCATCTGTGAAGACGCATGGAATGATCCAGAATTGTGGTTGAGGAGGAACTATCCTTTTGATCCCATGCAGGTGCTTGCCGAGAAGGGTGCTACAATCTTCATAAACATCTCGGCTTCTCCATTCAACATAGGGAAAGAGGAAATCCGGTACCGTATTATCCGGAACCATGCCAAGAAACACAAGTTGCCCTTTGTTTTTGTTAATCAAGTAGGTGCCAATGACGAGCTTATATTTGATGGAAGGAGCATATTTGTTGATAGCTTTGGAGAACCTGTGGAAATCTTTCCGTCTTTCAAAGAACATGTGCAGACTGTTGATACAGCCGTCTCTGGAAAACCAGACCTCTACGTGCCACAGGATAAGATTGAAAGTGTTCACAATGCATTAGTTTTGGGTATCCGGGATTACATCAGAAAATGTGGCTTTTCCAAGGCCATCGTTGGCCTCTCGGGTGGGATCGATTCATCCGTTACCGTATGCCTGGCCAAAGAAGCTATAGGTAGTGAAAACGTTATGGGTGTTTCTATGCCTTCACCCTACTCCTCGAAAGAGAGTGTAGAGGACGCGAGGAGACTTGCTGAAAATCTTGGCATTCAATTTAAGGTAATACCCATCACTTCTGTTTATCATTCCTATATCGATTCTCTAAGAGAACATTTGCAGGTAGGGGAGGAGGTGGATGTTAGTTTGGAGAATGTTCAGGCCAGAATACGGGGTAATATCCTAATGGCACTTTCTAACAAGTTTGGCTACCTTGTACTTTCCACGGGAAATAAGAGTGAGCTTGCAGTGGGATATTGTACTTTATACGGAGATATGACTGGGGGGCTTGCCGTTATTTCCGACGTGCCCAAGACTATGGTTTATAAGTTAGCCCATTGGATAAACAGGGAATCCAAGGTAATCCCAGCAGAGATCATTGAAAAACCACCATCAGCCGAACTAAAGTTCAATCAAAAAGACCAGGATACCTTACCTCCCTATGATGTTCTTGATCAAATACTGCATTACTATGTGGACGAAGGTTACTCCGTGAAGGATATTCTTGACCTGAATTTCGACGCTGAAATAGTAGAATGGGTGATTCGAGCCGTGGACAAGAATGAGTATAAAAGGAGACAGGCCCCTCCAGGGCTTAAGGTGACTACAAAGGCTTTCGGAATGGGAAGAAGGATGGTTATTGCTGCGAAGTATGCGGCCTAATCTGACCTCTCTTTGTTCTTCCAAGGTTGCTCACGGAGAGAGGAAAATTAGACTTTTTGGGAGACCGTCAACTGTTAGTTCGTGAAACTTTTTACTCCGTTAAGTTTCCCGAGGGGGAACCCTATCTAAGAGGGTGAAAGTCTAACGGGAACTACATTTCTCCCAAGAGTGGCCTGCTAATGAGCCTTCTTACTCTGGCCAAAAGCCTTTTGGCATTCACCGGTTTTGTAATGTAATCATCAGCACCTGCATCAATTACCTCCGCCTCAGAATCCACTTCGTCTTTTGCCGTAAGCATTACGACAGGAATATAGCGTGTGGTTAGCTGGGATTTAAGCTTTTTTATAAGGTTTATACCGTCCATTTTGGGCATGATGTAGTCTGTAATAATCAGGTCTGGTCTCTCCTCAAAGACGAGCTTCATGGCCTCTAAACCATTTTTGGCAGTAATGACCAGGTACCCTTCTGATTCCAGTATATTCCGGACAATTCTTAAGATCACCTCGTTGTCGTCTACAACCAGTATTTTCCTCGGCTTTACGCTGCTGACTGAGGCAAGCTGCTCATCCGGTGGGGCCTCTGCTGTTTCCTCCTTTGTAGGGACTGTAGGTTCCACAACGGGGGGGTGAAAGACCTGATCGACATCAGGTGGGGCCACGCGAAACACCTCCTCAATAGTGGTAAGACCTTCAGATGCCTTCCTTACTCCATCCATAAACAGAGATTCAAACCCCTCCTTCTCAGCCGCTTTTTTGAGTGTAACGGCTGACACATTTGGTGCTATGATCTTTTTCAGAGATGTGGTTATCAGCAGGATTTCGAATAGGGCCAAACGGCCGGAATAGCCTGTGTATTGGCAGACCTCGCATCCGATCCCTTTCCAGAAAACGGTTCTCTTGCCTCCAGCTAAAGGAGGGAGTCGCTTTAGAATCTGGGGACTCAGTGGATCAAGAACCTTACACTTCTCACATACTCGTCTTACGAGCCTCTGAGCTACCACTGCGATAAGTGAATCGGAGATTAGAAAGTCCTCTACGCCCAGATCAAAGAGTCTTATTACGGCAGAGGGCGCGTCATTTGTATGCAAACTAGAAAGGACCAGGTGTCCGGTCTGGGCAGCCTGGAAGGCGATCGAGGCCGTCTCGCTGTCCCTTATTTCTCCCACCATAACAATATCAGGGTCTTGTCTAAGTATAGACCTAAGTGCCGCCGCGAAAGTGATACCGGCCGCGGGATTTATCTGCACTTGGTTGATCCCCTCGATGTCAAACTCAATGGGGTCTTCCACAGTTATGATATTAACCGTTGGGGAGTTGAGCCTGTTAATACAGGCATACAGCGTTGTGGACTTCCCACTTCCAGTAGGACCGGTGACAAGGATGATTCCCTGGGGTCTAGTGATGGCCTGCACAAACTCCTCATATTGCCTTTCTGACAGCCCCAGGTCTTCAATACCCATCTTCGCTGTAGCCGGACTCAGGATGCGTATGGTCACTTTCTCACCATATGAGGTCGGGATGGTAGAAACCCTCAGGTCGTATGTTTTACCTTTATATTTTACCTGAGCCTTGCCGTCTTGTGGTTTTCTGCGGATAGAAATGTCCATATTGGATATGACTTTAATTCTGGAAACAAGGGATGCATGGATGGGCTTGTCCGTTTTCATTATTTCGCGCATGATACCGTCTATACGGTAGCGAATAACGACCGACGCCTTTTGCGGCTCGATATGAATATCACTGGCATTGAGCTTGATGGCATCGGCAAGTATCGCGTTTGTGAATCGTACGACCGGAGGAAGCTCTGTAATCTTCAGAAGATCCTGAACATCCTTGTCTTCGTCCTTTGGCTCTTTTCGCTGGACGACTTCTAAACCCTCATCAATCCTCGGGGCAGAACTTAAATCCCGTTCAAGGTCTCGCTTTGGATAATATTTTTCAATAGCCTCTAACAAATCTCTCTGGGGGGCGACTGCAATGTATATGGGCATTTGCGTTACAAAACGTAAATCATCCAAGGCATATAGTTCTAAGGGATTGGCCATGACAACAAGGAGCCCCTTGTCTGTTTTTTTTACCGGGACGACCAGGTAATTTTCAGCCAATTCACGGGGCACCAACGAGATGACCTCTTCCGGGATTTTTCTTCCGTGAAGACGTACCAAGGGAATCTTAAGCTGGCTGGCCAGGGCCTTGGCTATCTCTTCGTCATCTGCAACTCCCATATCAATAAGAATCTGCCCGATCCTCTTTTTCTGCATTTTCTGGATCTCAAGGGCCTTGTCCAAAGTCTTCTTGTCGATAAGTCCTGCTTCTACTAAGAGTTCACCAAGCCTTTTATGCTTTTCAGAAGCTTTTTTGGTACTAGTACTCATACTTCACCTTCCCTGGAAACCCGCCATCTCCCCTCGGTCTTGGCCCCTTATAAGGCATCATCCCATCTAAACCCGCTCACAAGGTCATATGTCCTTTAAGATTTGGACCATTGGAGGTCATATAAAGTGGTTATGCAAAGGTCACGGCTATGAACCCTATTCAAGGTAAATTCAAATCGATAACTGCAAAAATGGAAAATAGATTTAATCACTTTTGATCGTTACAAAAGTGAGAAAATATAGCTAACATCAATGTACACGAGTATTAAATCATAAGCAACACCAAATACCAACGGTCGTAGGAATCCACTCTCGCTTTGGAGCCCAAAACCGGCCAAAGCGTGGATACGGGGCAAGCGAGACCTTCAATTTTTTTTTGGTTTTCTGCTCTTCCTGGCATTAAGGCTGCTAATCGCCGTATCTTCCGCAGCTTTTTGGACCCGGGTCGAATCACTCGAATGGATCCACCAACGCCGTAACACCTCAGTCATGCTCCCGTCTCCCCTCGCCTTGGCCATGCTGGCTTCCAGGGAAAATTGTTACTTCTCCTCAGAAGAGGGATGACCGTTTTTACGCA
>DTYH01000240.1 GCA_012961955.1 Desulfobacterales bacterium
CAAGTAGCGGGAGTTAGAATAAGCTAACCCCCGCCACTCTTCGATAACCCTCCTGGTTTAGTATTGAAAATTATTAATAAAAGATCTCCCCCTATTATAATATCATTTACTTAGGAGGGTAAAAGAACCGCGGGAATTCAGCCTTTAGGATTTCCTCACACGCTTCTACCGTGGTTCCACACAAAGGGGCGATCTCTGAAAGTTCAGGATAGATACCATACCCGTTCAGATAGAGAATGGTAGCCACGGCATATTCGGGACCAGCGTTTGACAACTCTTCACGGATACCGGGGGCGAAATCAGACAGCTTCATACCCCACGACCAGGCATGGTAAATTGCCAGTACTATAATCAATGGTGGAGTATCCGAGCAGTCGCCCAGGGCATGGATCAGCTGCGGCTTTCCTGAGCTAAAAGCCCTTTCCATGGCCGGACGGATCTGATGAGCGTTGGTAATAAATTCCACATGGACGCCCAGCGGCTTAAACATTTCGTGATAAGGTACAGCCGGAGACATACCCCAGGAGACCTCTTTCCAGGGTCGGAGATAGAAACCGGTCTCCACACAGCTCCGTCCGCCCCACGCACTGTTGTTACAAATTATTGTAGTATGGGGGAGCTTGTATTTCAGCATGGTCTCCAGTTCCATAGCCGCTACACCGAATCCAGCATCTCCAACAAATCCTACCGACTGTCTCCCTGGTCTAGCCACTTGGAGTCCGATACCGATTCCCAGGGAGTGCCCTACACCCATCTGAATTCCTGCATCCAGGGTTGTACCAGGATAACGGGCCACAAACTTATTGGTGCAAACATCGGACATGGAAAAGGAGTCGATGATAATGGAGCCGTCAGGATCCATACACTGACACACTTCATAGGCCAAAACCTCCCAGTCGACCGCGCCGAGTTTGAGATACGCTTCCTGGGCATGGCAGGGCGAGGCGCACCCGTCACATGGATTCTTCTCGAATTTGTTCTTAATCTTCTTTACCGTATATTCATTGAAATAATTCTCTTTGATCTCCTGCATCCGCTTGACAAAACCATCCCAGGGTTTCGGCCCTTCCTTTACCTTTTCTTTGGCCACAGCTATCAACTGCTTCAGAACCTCTTTTACATTACCCAGAATAGCAACTTCGACGTTGGTGGGGGCTCCAGTAAGATAGTGAAGCGTGGGATTCTCCTGAATGACCACCTTCTTGGAACTTTTGTTCCACAGCGGCGGCTGAAACCAACCCTCCAGGAAGTTAGGTTCCAGGCCGATAATGATAGCAAAGTCGGTCTCGGCAAAGACGAATGGCCGCGGGCCACCACTGAAATGGAGGGGATGATCCTCAGGAATACTTCCCCGCGCCTGTCTTCGACAGTGAACCGGTACGTTAAGTAACTCAGCAAACTCTCTTAGTTCGTTCCAGGCCTGGGACCAGTAGACCGCCGAGCCCGCACAGATCATAGGCCTTTCCGACTTCATTAATAGATCGATGACCTGCTCGATATCAGCAGGCCTTCCTCCGCCCTGTTGAATCTCCGGCGGGCGCTTTTCACTATCCTGGTAGGCTGTATCCCAAAGATCATATTCCCGGCGGTGTCTTCGTTCTTGCAGCCAGTTGCTGGGAATCTGGACCACACACGGGCCCCTTGGCTCCTGCTGGCACTCCCGTACTGCCCTGCGAATCCAGTAAGGGATTTCATGATAGTCGAGCACTCGATGGGCCCATTTTGCCAATCCTCCCCACATACTGCCAAATACTTCCTCAGCATTGATTTCTTGGGCACCACCCTTCTTGTTCCAGGTCAATGGTGAAGTGCTGCACAAGACAAGCATCGGGGTTCTGGTAGCATGGGCCCAGGCTACCCCGGGAACCAGGTTGGTCAAACCAGGCCTACGATCAACAATGGCAAAACCAGGCTTACATTTACCGACGGCCCATCCACCAGCAGACCAACCTGGAGCTTGATCATGACGATGATGATAAATGGTCATGCCCATCTGACCAAAGATGGTCCAGGCGTACATATAGTCCCAGCCAAACACAGAAAAACCTGTGTCAATCCCTTCTTCAAGCAGTGTCTTGGCAACAATATAACTTCCAGAAATAGTCTCAGGCCAGGTATCAACGATTTCATGGTACTTTTCCGGCTCGACCCTGGGAAGGACGGTAGCACCTAGTCCCTTCATATCAGTCATCATATCCGGCATATGCAAATGAAATTTGCTTTCCTCGGCTTCCATGCTTAGCCTCCTTATCTTTGTCTTAATTTTATCCAACATAGTTCCTAACATAATTGAAAATCCATAATTCAGTCATAGGTTGATAAGCTATAAGATAAAGTAACATAAAGCACTCCCTGACTTATAAGCATCCCCCCTTTCATAAATTATACTCATACTTCTTCCCCTCCCTTACTGAAAAGCGAGAGGAGTCGGTGTGGTGAAGGATAGCATTATCCACTTCCCGCTCTTTTTACTATCTGGCTGGTGGAATAGAACAGGAACACCACAAACTTATGAAAACATATATATAAGTAATAAAAAAACAGCAATCGGGGAATCCCTGATTTTTGGCTTCGAAATACCTGAAAATGTTATAAGGTAAAGGAGGAAAGGAGATAATAATATGGGGATAAAGAGGGAATCATTTAACGGTAATCAGGTTTCGAGGGAGGTGAGCCCCTCTCTCACGGCATACTTCGTAAGCTCGGCTATGCTATGAACACCCAACTTATCCATGATTTGGCGGCGGTGCGTCTCAATCGTCTTGAAGCTCACGTGAAGATGGGAGGCGATTTGCTTTGTGCTCCACCCTTCAGCCAGGAGCTGAAGAACCTCCCGTTCCCGGGGTGTCAAAACGGAGGAAACTGAAGAATCTGGCCTTGACAATTGACGTAGGTAGTCTTCTACTACGATGTCGGCTATTGCGGGGCTCAGGTAGGTGCGGTTCGCAACCACGGTACGAACAGCGTACACCAATTCTTCAAAGGCACAGTCCTTAAGGAGGTATCCTGATGCACCAGCCTTGAGTATGCCTGCCACAAAGCGTCTGTCAGAATGCATTGAAAGACAAATAATCTTGACGTCAGGCAATTCACCAATAATCTGGCGAGTCGCCTCGATGCCATTCAAATCAGGCATGCTGATATCCATTATCACTATGTGAGGCTTGAACTTTAGGGTCAATTGCACAGCCCTTCGGCCATTTTCCGCTTCGGCAACCACTTCCAAATCGGACTCCTTCTCCAGCAGAGAGCGGAGGCCCTCGCGCATAATCTTGTGATCATCGGCCAGGAGAATCCTTATCTTTATAGTCATGTCATGTTCTCCTTTGGAGCTTTATTGTTTGACATCAGAGGAATGACCAAGGTTACCTTGGTTCCCTGGCCAGGTTCGGATGCGACCTCCAGGTGTCCATCGAAATGACTCAATCGTTCTCGGATACTAAAGAGACCAAATCCCCCGGTTCTGTTCATCTGGGACCCGATTTCACAAGCCTTAAAACCGGTCCCATCGTCTTCAACATTGATTCGTAACTCATTACCATCTCGTACCAGGGATACATTTACGCATCGCGCCTGTGCATGCTTGGTGACATTGATCAACAATTCTCGCACAGCTCGAAAGAGAAGGAAACCGATATCATCAGCGAGGGGTTTGGGTTTCCCATCATCCTCAAGGTGGATCATAATATCGTTCTGTTGCTGGATTTGTTCCGTGAGCCATTCCACTGCAGGTACAAAACCCAACTCATATAGGATATGAGGACTGAGCTCTAATGTCAACGATCTGGTGTCTTGAATCGTCTGTTCGATAAGCTCGCAGATTTCCTCTATGGCACTGGCCAAACCAGTAGAAGAAAGCGACTCTCGCAACACTTCTAACTTAATCTTGGAGATAGCAAGTGTTTGGCCAATACGATCATGCAAGGCAACAGCGATTTCTCGGCGTTCCCGTTCTTCCGTTAATGACAATTCAGAAGCAAGAGATCGAAGCTGTTCTTGATAAGTCAAAAGTTTATTCGCAGCCAATTTACGCTCAGTAATGTCTACTACGTTTACAATCAAGGCAGTCCGGTTCTGGAATCTAGCAAGAGAATATATACAGTCTGCCCATGTGATTTCTTCTTTCTTGTTCAATAACCGTAGTTCCAAGAAAGTAGGGACATCTTCTCCTCTAAGCCTCTGCTGAGCATATTGATCAACCAATTTTCTATCATCAGGATGGACAAACCTCAGTGCCTCTTGACCGATGATCTCATCAGGTTCATATCCGACCATTTCCCCAAATCTTGGATTGGCATACTTGATTATACCTTCCTGGATAATAATGATTCCGCTCAAGGAATTTTCAGTAATAATCCTATATTTTTCTTCTGACTCCCTTAGGGCCTCTTCCACCCGTTTGCGCTCGGCGATCTCTGAACTTAATTTCTGATTGATCGACATGAGATCAGCAGTCCGCTCTGCCACTCGCTTTTCGAGTTCCTGATGCTCTCTCCTCAGGGCTTCTTCTGCCCGTACCCGCTCACTAATATCTCTAAAATCTTCAATAATCCCGAGTAATTCCCCCTTAGCACCCCTAAAGGCAATCGCAGTCAAGATGCAAGGGATTTTGTGACCGTCGTTCCGTTCTTTTTCAACCTCACACACGATACGATCTTCACCACCGAGGATCCTTGTTAATGGGCAGTCAGGAGTGTGACATAGAGAACCATAAAACACTTCATAGCACTTTTTGCCCACTGCTTCATCCTTGCTTACCCCGGCTAGATAACAAAATGTATTATTGACTCGAAGTATATTAAATTCTGTATCTATCACCCGCATCCCGTCAGCTGCAGTGTTGAATATCTGATTTAGTTCGGAGTGAGCAATCCTAATCTGCTCCTCGGCCCTTTTGCGATCGGTAACGTCCACTAGGTTTACGATTACCGCATCCTGGTTCTGGAATTTACCCAGAGAATGTATGCAGTTTACCCAGATGATTTCTCCATTCCTTTTCAGCAACCGGACATCAAAGAGGGGAGGAGCATATTCGCCTCTCAACCGGCGCCGGTTCTGCATATAAACCATTCTCCGGTCATCTGGATGTACGAACATCAGGAATTCCTGACCGATAATCTCACCGGGTGCGTACCCCACCATTTTCGAAAATCTCGGGTTTGCATATTCAATTCTATCTTGTCGTAGAATGATAATCCCGGTCCATGAGCTCTCGGTAATCACGCGGGACTTTTCTTCTGATTCCTTTAGCTCTTCCTCTATCCCCTTGCGCTCGAAAGCTTCTTTCTCTAACTCTCTAACCCTCTGTTCCAGTTCTTCATATGTAGGTTTCTTTGCCATTAGCGGATTCCTTTGAACCTTAAAACGGAATTTGGCTGATAAGTATTTGGAAAGACCAGGAAAAGTACAAACATTTTGCTGAATAACGTCTCCCTTTTACCATAACCAGTTAAGTCACAAAGAATGGACCAGAAAGGAGCCCTGGAATGACTTTATCACGCCAAGTACGAAGACTAGATGACAGAAGAAGGAAAAGGTACGTAGTTGCTTATGTACTGTTTCAGACAAGTCAAGAGAAAGAAGGTGTTAGTTTGAGACGCCTCGTTCATCCATAGCCACCAAGGCTCTATTTCGGACTGAAATAATGTAAAGTATCAGAAAATCAAATGATCCGTCAAGTAATCTTTCCACTACATGAGCCCGTGGAGGATCGCCATGAACGTACCGAATCGCTCAGGGTAGAAGATGGCAGAAACTGTTGGAATAATGCACTCGAATAGGTCTATCCACAAACCCATGTCTAATGTAATCGTCTGTCCTTGTCAACGTACGAATGATAAATGAAGATGTGACCTTGCACACTTTTCCGAAAAAATATCAATTGACACGCAAATCAATACATAATATTAGCAATACGAAATAGTATTAGATAACACAATCAAATGGTTCAGATTGCGGAGAACAGCTCGTTTCTTATGGGCGAAAAAAAACATGCGATTCTGCAAAAGCTTCCGGGGGTAGATCGCCTTTTAAACCTCCTTGAAAGAAGGCCGGGTATGGAAGAGATCCCGAGAAGCGTACTCGTCCGCTCTGTCCGAAATGTGCTTGAAGGCGTACGGAGGGAAATACTTGAAAGAGATGGCAATGTTAAATCCGATCTCTGCTCTGAGGAACGTCTTCTGAGTATGGCAGAGAAGGCCGCATACAAGGCCATGTCTCATAATCTGAGGCGCGTAATTAACGCAACGGGTGTGATAGTACATACCAACCTTGGCAGGTCTTTGCTACCACCAAGTGTGGCAAAACACCTGGTGGAGGTTTCAAGCAGGTATTCGAATCTGGAATTTGACCTGGAAAAAGGGACGAGAGGGTCACGGTATAGTTGCGTGGAGAACCTTCTTTGCGAGCTCACCGGAGTTGAGTCTGCCCTGGTGGTAAACAATAATGCTGCTGCTGTCTTGTTAGTACTTGATACCCTCGCCAAGGGGAAAGAGGTGATTGTTTCCAGGGGTGAACTGATCGAGATTGGAGGATCTTTCAGGATTCCAGACGTAATGGCCTGGAGTGGAGCTCACCTGGTAGAGGTAGGAACAACTAATCGCACACATATCCGGGATTATGAGCAGGCTATCTCCGACCAGACCGCCCTCCTCATGAAGGTTCATACCAGTAACTACAGCCTTGTGGGGTTTACGGCCGAGGTTCCGCTTAGGAAGCTGGTGGATCTGGGAGCAAAATATGATATACCGGTAATCAATGATCTGGGGAGTGGAAATCTGATAGACTTGTCAGAATACGGACTTCAAAAAGAACCAACTGTCAAGGAAACAGTCTCTGCAGGCGCCCACGTGATCACCTTCAGTGGCGATAAGATGCTGGGTGGGCCCCAAGCTGGTATCATCCTTGGCAAGAAAAATCTTATAGATCAGATTAAGAAAAACCCGTTAAACCGTGCCTTGAGAATAGACAAGATGACTTTGGCTGCACTGGAAGGCGTACTTCGTATCTACCGGGAGGAAGACCGGGCTGTTTCACAAATCCCTACCCTGCAAATGCTTACCCTCCCACTGAGAACAATCAATGCTCGTGCTTTACGACTTCGTAACCGTTTAAAAAAGCTTGGCGAGAGCCGTCTGAAGATTCTGCGTATAAATGCCTCGTCTCGTGTAGGAGGTGGGGCACTCCCTCTCCAGGACCTTCCAAGTAGGTGTATAGGGATAAAGGTGGACGGGATCTCAGTAAACGCTGTGGAGACCTTTATGCGGATGTTCAAGCCACCCATCATTGGACGTATAGAGGATGACACATTCATAATGGATCTTCGTACGATACAGGAGGAAGAAATCCCAATTATTGCCGCAGCTGTTGAAAGAATGCTAAAAGATTTGTAAGTTGTATGGTTGGAACAGAGAAACTAAAAGAACGGTTTCCCGACCTCCCCATTGGTCAATCCTGTAGGGAGTCGGTGAAGAGGGTTGCAGATGAAAACGAGCAGTTTGCTGTCCTTGCCATAAAGATTGACGATTTTGAAAGACTCCTTGAGCTTCATGGCGAAAATGGAATTACTAATCTTATTCTGGATATAGCCACAACAATTCATTCGCTAAGTAACGAGACACATACCATCTGGGGGAGACTGAATCGGGATGTCTTTGTCTCATTGCACAGAAGTACGGATGAGGAACATGCTTTGGAACTCGCAAAAAAGGTTCAATCTATGATATCTGAATCAGGACCGTATACAGTGTCCATCGGTATCGCTGTTTACCCTTTCTGGCCATTTGAAAAAACGGCTGTGTTTGCTAATGCAGAAAAGGCTTTGGATCATGCAGCCTTTTTCGGGCCAAACACCATCACTCCTTTTGATGCCGTCAGTCTTAATATCAGCGCGGATAAACTATATCAATACGGAGATATCGATGGAGCTATACAGGAATTGGAAAAGGCCCGAAAGGTAGATCCTAAAAATGCGAATGTAAACAATAGCCTCGGGGTATGTTACGGGGTTAAAGGAAAATTTTTACAGGCCATAGAGTGCTTTAAAACAGCCATAGAACTCGACCCAGAGGATGTTATGGCGATCTATAACGCAGGCCTTGCCTATCGCCGTCTGGATAACAGGGAGAAGGCTTTGAGATATTTTATCAGGGCCTTCGAGCTCGATCCAAAGAATCCTGACATTTCCTATCAGACAGGAGAACTCTATCAGGAAAAAGGAGATGAAGAGAAGGCATTAGAGTTTTTAAACAAGGCCTTAGCAATTGCTCCACAAAATGGAAAGATATTTCGCTCGATTGGAGATTGCTATCTCCTTAAACAAATGATACCTGAAGCGATTGATGCCTACAAGAACGCAGTGAAGAAGGACCCCACTGATGCCCAGTCTTTAAGCACCCTCGGCCATCTGTATGGTCTGATAAACGAAAACCTGGAGATCGCCATCCGTTTTTGTGTAGAGAGCATCTCTATCGAGCCTGGGAACGGCCTGTACCATTATCGTCTGGCAAAGCTTTATCAAAAAAGAGGAGAACTTGAAGGGGCACTGAAAGAATTTCAGGAGGCTAATCGACTCGGATTTGAGTGTGAAGAAAAGATTAAACAGACTGAGGAGATGATTATTCGAGAAAACAGATATACCACACTCAAAGATGCGTTTTCGGGTAAAAAATCTATCATCAACTATGCGGTAAAAGCAAACTCAAACCTCTCAGTAGTAGCACACTTGGCAAAACTAGGTGCTGGAGCGGATTGTGTGAGCATCGGGGAAGTGAACCGAGCGTTAACTGCAGGAGTAGACAAATACAAGATAATCTTTTCAGGTGTAGGTAAGCGTGATGATGAGATACGCGAAGCGTTAGGAAAAGATATTTTACTCCTTAACCTAGAGAGTGAAGCTGAGATGAAACGTGTGGAGATGGTAGCTCGAAAGCTAGGACGTGAGGCTCGTATTTCTATACGTGTAAATCCAAACA
>DTYH01000241.1 GCA_012961955.1 Desulfobacterales bacterium
CCAAGATCATTGTTGAACTTAAGGACGGAGGACAAACGCTTATTCGGGTATCGGACAACGGGACAGGAATGGAACACAATGAAGCACTCCTATCCCTTGAACGGTATGCAACCAGTAAGGTATATCGAGACGAAGACCTTTTTACCATTGCGACGCTTGGCTTTCGGGGTGAGGCACTCCCCAGTATCGCCTCTGTCTCCCATATGTGCATCATCACCAAAACAAAAAACAGCCTCTCAGGAACCAGAATCGTTGTTCAAGGAGGAAACATCAAGCAGGTCTCAGAAACAGGTGCTCCTGAAGGAACCATGGTAGAGGTGTCTCACCTCTTTTCTAATACTCCTGCCAGACGTAAGTTTCTAAAAACCTTAAAGACAGAGTTAGGTCATATCACAGATTGCGTAACCAAAATAGCCCTGGCATACCCTCAGATCCACTTTAGAATTATTCACAATAGTAGGGTTATTGGGAACTGGCCCGCAGTAGGAGAACCCCTCCAACGAATTGTAGATATTTTAGGTCTCTCTGTTCGAGATCAGTTGTTCCCATTGGACTACCAGAAAGACCTCCTCAAGATAACCGGGGCTGTAGCCGCACCCGGCATTAGCCGGTCCACGTCTCGTTCTGTCAATGTCTTTATCAATGGCCGTACTGTAACAGAAAGACTAATCGAAAAGGGGATCCAGAAGGCTTACCACGGCCGTCTCCTAAAGGGCAAGTTTCCACTTGCTGTAATATTTGTTTCCCTCCCTTTTGACCAGGTAGATGTTAATGTTCACCCTACCAAGAGCGTGGTACGTTTTGAAGACCCGAAACTGGTTCACGATGCCGTTGTTGATGTTGTAACTAAGACTCTGGAAATCTATGGCCGTCCCTACGTGAAAGAAGCGAAAGCACAGGAAGGGGTGACAACACACTCCTCTTACATGAGACCTTCCATTTCAGGATCCCCCATCTTGACTCTCAGGGAATCCGAAAACGGGATAGAGAAATCTGGCCAGGCCCCACTCTTTCCAGACACAGGGCTTTCCTCACTTCAGGTGATTGGCCAGGTCTCGAATACGTATATCCTATGCGAATCTTCTACTGGCCTAGTCCTGATCGATCAGCATGCAGCCCATGAAAGGATACTCTTTGAATCGTTAAAGGTTGCCTATAGGAATTCTGACATTCCTATTCAACAGCTTTTAGTCCCGGAAATATTAGAGCTGAACTTCAGGGAATCTGATATCCTGGACTCAGTAAGAGGAGATCTTCAAGGTCTGGGGCTGGAAATGGAACCGTTTGGGTGGAGAACCTACCTTATAAAATCGGTCCCTTCCATCCTAATAAATAGAGAAATCGGTCCATTGATCAAGGAGATATCAGAGCTCGCTGATGAAATACAGTGTTCATCAGATTTTGAGACCCTTCTTGCGGAATGTTTCAAGATCATGTCATGCCATGGGGCTATCCGTGCTAATCAGGAGCTGCGTAAAGAGGAAATGGAAGCCCTCCTCAAACAGCTCGACAGGCTGGAAAACCCGTCTCACTGCCCACATGGGCGTCCAACCTGGATAATCTGGACCATGCGCAGGATTGAAAAGGAATTCAAAAGATTGCTTTGAGTTTCTATCCTCTTTCTGTTGCCGTCCTGTTGATTTTTTTTGTCTTTACATAACGGTATTTTTAAGATATAAGTTATTTCCATTTCTACATTTTCAACAATCTAATCTAGAGTTCATCCATTGATAACCTGTTAGAGGATAGGACACAAAATAAGTTTCCAATTCATAAATGAGGGATTCTTTAGATCCGCAAGACCGCACACACGTTTTTGTTGAGATCTACGTATAGCAGGCTGCAGATGAAAACCCGCGGCCATCGGCTCCACTTATCTCAGGGGCATAGGCTCTCTGCGAGCCAGGGACTGGGAACTCCGCCTCAGAGCAGGAGCGGAGCCAGTCGGAAGAAGAACCGTTTTATGGATGGAAACCGATCTAAGAAGGAGGTAGGGGATGTTAGACTTGGTGAAGAAAGGTTTTTTATTGGGCCTTGGGGCAACTATGCTGACCAAAGAACGGGTGGAGAAATTAGCAGATGATCTCGTAAAGAGAGGGAAGTTAACCACAGAGGAAGCAAAAAAGATAACCAAGGATTTCTGGGAAGAGACAAAAAGAGACATAGAATCGGTTCAACACAAGGGCAAAAAAGAGATAGAGAGGCTTTTCGCCAGTTTTGATATTGTGACGAGGGCGGAGTTTGATATGCTGGAAAAGAGAATCAAGGAACTGGAGGAGGCCCTGAAAAGTCGGGATGAATAGTACAGTCTTGTATTAACCCTACAACGCCATTTGCCGATCTTGCCCCTAAATGCACCAGCTCTTCTTCTAACAAGGCTACAATATATTACACAAGATCGACTAAGTCAGATAGTAGGGTTAATGTCTTCTCCGTCCTTTAAAGCGCATGTTAACTGCCTTCGGAGGAAGCGCATGATCTATCGGCGTCTTCTTGTGTATAGATTAACAAGTACTCGCCTCGAAATGAGGCTTTTCTTTGCTCCAACCCTTTGTGGCTCTTTTATTTTGTCTATGCGGACTGTAAAGAATCTCTCGTAATAATATCAGTACTACACCGTCACTTTTTGACGTTATTCCCGCGAAGCCGGGCATTCAAAATCCTAGCCGCATTGAAAACAGGGTAGATTCCCGCTTTCGCGGGAATGAGATTAGAAAATAACCATCTCATATAATTTGGGTTGAATTTCAGCTAGTCAGCCGTTAAATGCTGCTGTAGTGTTAGGAAAGAATTTAAAGCCGCCTACTGAGTTGAGCTCTCCTTGAAAGTTGAACGACGTAAGAAATACTCACCGTTTCCCAGGCTTGGCAACAGTAAACCCCGTTAAGATAGGGTTCCCCTCGAGAAATTTGACGGGGTGAAAAGAAAGACTTGCTCCTTGGGGAGCAAAACAAAAAAAGACCTCTGCTTTTTTATGGAAAAACCTTTACTTGAAATAAAACCCATACGGAACATTGCTCGATTCAAGGATATCGTAGGAATATTGTTCAAGTATGGGTTTGATGGTTTAGTGGAAAAGCTTGGATTACCAGGCAGCTATCTTATTAAGAAGTTTACCAAGATAGAGCGGGGTCTAACCATATGGGAAAGGATACGTTTTGCTCTGGAAGACCTTGGCCCCACATACGTAAAGTTCGGTCAGATATTGAGCATGAGGCCCGACTTAATCCCTCCTGGATTAATTCACGAATTAAGAAAGCTGAGAGAGAGTGTTCATCACGAAGATTTTGATGCAATACGGGAGATGGTGGAAGAATCATTGAAGATAAGATTAGATGACGTATTCGAATCTTTTGAGGAGCTTCCAATAGCTGCGGGTTCGCTTGCCCAGGTTCACAGAGCCATCCTGAAAAAAGAGAAGAAAGAAGTAGCCGTTAAGGTTCAAAGACCCCACATTAAAAGGATTATAAAATCTGACCTAGACATCTTGCAAACCATAGCCAAAATGGTTCATGATAGGGTAGAAACCCTCCAGCCATACAACATCCCCGGAATAGTCCAGGAGATTGAAAGACATTTATCAAGAGAGATCGATTTCATTAACGAGGCCACTAATATTCAAATCTTTAAACAGAATTTTGCCTTGGTAACTGATGTCCACGCCCCTGATATATATATCGAATACACATGCCCGACTGTTCTTACCATGGAATTCATAGATGGAGAAAAGATAGAAGACATAGGAGGGGAAGAGAGAAAAGAACGACTGGCCCGCAGGGGCGTAGAGATTGTCCTAAAGCAGATACTAATTGACGGTTTCTTTCATTCCGATCCTCATCCGGGGAATATCCGGATCTTAGAAGGAGATGTCATATGCTTTCTGGACTGGGGGATGGTTGGAAGGCTAACCACCGAGATGAGATACCTTCTGGTGGACTTTATCAAGGCTCTTGCCTACAGGAACGGGAAGAAACTATTGAAGACCCTCATCTCCATGTCGGCGTCTGTCCCTCCTCTCCTTGATGAAGCTGCTTTACAGACCGAAACCCTTTTCTTGATGGACAGACTCCATTCCCGCCTTAACAAAACGGTCAATGTAGGAAGGTTCTTGACCGAACTGGTTAATCTGCTCCGGCAGCATCGGGTTGAACTGCGACCGGATTACGTGTTTATGATAAAGGCATTGGTCGCGATAGAGGGGACTGGAAGAGAGCTTTGGGCCGATTTTGATGCGATCAATGAACTCAAGCCGCTCATCACCAAGGTTACCTTCCTGCGGATGAACCCGTTTGCGGCTGAAGCCATGTTCCTGGGAAAGTTAGCCGAATCATTAAAGCTTATAGTGAACCTACCTGAAAAGGTGGAAAGCCTGATCAAACACATTGAGGGTGGGAAACTTACCCTAGAGGTTCACCATAGGGGCCTAGAGGGCACAAACTGGACCTTGCATGTTGTGGGAAATCGAATCGCATTTGGCCTAATCATAGCCGCACTGATAATAGGCTCATCCATGGTTATCACTTCAGGTATCGGCCCTTTCCTTTTCGGCTACCCCATCTTTGGTATTGCTGGATACGTATTTTCAGGAGTACTCGGTATCTGGCTGGTGATTCATATGATCCTCCGTAGGAACTTATAGACTAGATCGGAACTGTCACCATCGTCGATTTGACTCTTGAGATTGAATAAATACTTCAACCATCCCGTGAGAGTTTTGTAACCGTTCCCCTGAATTTAACACTCTGGCTCCCTGAAAAAATTGATCTGCGTACCATGTTGGCTTTCTGCAATTGAAGGGCAGCCATGGATAAATTTTTTAGGAGCATGGCACGAAAAAGGCCTGCCTGCCTCGCGCGTTAGCAGGACGAGGGTCTGAGAGAAAGCAACAACGGCACAAACATTTAGCATGGCCTCCGGTCTCTCTAAGTTGTTAGCTCTTACGAGCAGGAAACCTTAACGCCTGCACCCCGGGGGGAAATGTGCCATGAATACAATACACAGAAGCGCCAAGGCAAATATCATCGCGTGCGTGTCAAGCAATGTTTGAGGCACTCGAAAGTAACAGGGACAATGCAGTTGTTTTACCTGCTGTTTAAAAGAATACATCGATGACTACTTAATAAGGTATTAGCGCCTATATGGATACACTTTCGTCATAGCAGTTAGGGTCATACGTTTTAAAAAAATTGTACGAGGAGGCTCTTATGAATTCTGGACAAGATCAGGAAAGAGTACGATGTGCTTCCCTCAAAGAACAAATCCATTAATAGGTGGAAAGAGGAAGGGAAGAAGGTATTTGGGTACATGTGTACCAATATCCCAGAGGAACTGATCTATGCTGCTGGCATTCTTCCAGTCAGACTGACAGGAAAGCCTGTGGATATTGTGGAAGCGAACAAACACCATGCGATCTATATGTGCCACCATGCACGGAGTGTGATGGAAGTGGGGCTCTTGGATGAATATGAGTGCCTGGACGGAATTGTGAACGCCTACGGCTGTGAAGGTTCCTGTAACATATTTCAGGTTTTAGGATTGGTATTAGCTTTTGATTTTTTCTTGAATTTCTTCGTATCCCCCATAATGCTCGGACAAACTTGGCTCAAAGGTTCTATATGCAGGAGCTACAGATCTTTAAGCAAAGGCTGGAAAAATACATAGGACACGAGATTACCAATGAAGATATCCCTGATGCTATCGACATCTATAACGAAAATAGGCAGTTGTTGAGGGAACTCTATGACCTTAGAGGCCTTGAGGATTATCCGCTTATTTCAGGGAGGGAAACAGGGGGGGTGCTCTACTGGGTTAATGCCAGCCCTAAGGATAAGGCCAACGAGACTTTAAAGGCCTGCCTTTATTTCGAAATTAAGGGAACGAGGTGACAAACACGAATTCTCAGGGCCTAGAATCCATATCTCGGTATGATCCCGGATTTAGAAATTTATGAACAGATAGAAGAGCTGGGTGGTATGGTCGTATCTGATGACCTTTGCCTTGGTTCCCGATACTTCTGGGACGAAGCGACCCGAACATACAATCCCCTTTTTGGACTGGCAAGGCATCGTCTGGAATGTATCCCATGCTCGTGCATGTGTTCGGAAAAGGTGGCAGAGGATCGACTGGCCCATATTATAAATCTAACAAAGAGATACAGAGTAGACGGTGTAATCTTTGCAACGTACAAATGGTGTGATCCTATACAAATGGATCGACCTGACATGATGAGAGAACTGGAGAACGAAAACATCCCCGTTCTTTCTGTGGAGATGGAAAAAATATTTGGTGCCGCCCAACAGAGGACTCGTCTGGAGGCCTTTTTTGAATCTAGGAGGTTGATGCCATGGCTGAAAAGGTAAAGACTGACAAATCGGTAAAGTATTTAAGCACAACCAAGGAAGTATACCCCATGGTCAAGGCGTATTATGAGGAGGCTGAAAGGGTGAAGAAGGATCATTCCAAGGCCGTTGTGTGGTTGACTGGCGCTGGAATTGTAGGTTTGACACGGGTTTATGAAGATGTCCTTCCTGTGTATCCGGAAAATTTTAATGCCTACTGCGCGGCCAAGCAGATCACGCCTGACCTTCTTGAGATTGCAGAGGGTGCGGGTTATGCCCATAATCTGTGTGGCTATTTTCGCAACTGCTATGGGTATATGTTAGGCGGGAAGGATCTGCCTTTAGGGTTTGCGGGGGGTGGAATGCCTGATCCAGACATGCTGATTGCCGACAGCGGGTCGTGTATGGTCCACCTCAAATGGTGGCGACAGATGTAGCGGTTTTATAATTATAAGGTCCCAACCTACATCTTTGAAACCCCTTACGTTCCTCCCCGCATGTCCTACAAGGAGGTGGAGGATCATTATCTGGAATACGTGGTTGCCCAGATCAAGGAATGCCTGGAATTTATTGGCACTGTCCTGGGAAAAAAGCTGGACGAAGACCGACTCAGAGAGGTTGTAAGGCTTTCAGATAAACCCGCAGAGCTGTTTGACGAGGTGCAGGAGTTGAGAAAAGCTGCTCCCTGCCCTGCTGGTTCAGAAGATATTCTCTCCTGTATCATGCCCATGGTCAGTGGCCAGGGAGTCAGGCTGCTGTCGATTTTTATACAAAGCTAGGGGATGAAGTTAAAGAGAAGGTAGACCAGGGAAAAGGGGTAGTGTCTGAAGAAAGGTTCCGCATACTCTTTGATAATATACCCCCCTGGTTCACGCTGGGGATATTCAATTACCTTCATAAATTTAATGCTGTAAGTGTGCACGAAACATATACATACTACTTCCACATGGATGGTCACAGGATGGACACTGACAGACCGTACGAGGGCTTGGCGCGAAAGTATCTTTCTTCCTGCTGGTTCACGAAATCGGTCAAAGAGACGATCTACGATTTGGTGGCAAAGAAGGTCGTCGATTATGACATAGACGGTGTTATCTCTTATATCCTCTATGGTGGCAAGATTTCGAGTGGCTTCATGCCTGAACAGAGAAATATTATAGAGGTAGAGTATGGAGTGCCTTCCCTCCTCCTTAAAGGTGACATGGTAGACCCGCGGGATTATCAGGATGCTCAGGTGAAGAACAGAATCGATGCCTTCTTTGAGATGTTGGACAAGAAAAAGAAATAAAGACTCCGCTAATTATCGAAATCTGTCATTTTGGATATCTCTCTGCGATGCTTGGGGTCGCGTAGCGTCTTAGCGTCTTTAGGAGGTTTTCTTTTTTTTCGGTCCTCCTACATATGAGTTGGTAAAATATAAGGATTCAAGGGTTTCCGTAAAATATTTAACAATTAATCTAATGGAAGAAACAAGCAACTAAAATCCTTTATGATTTGATAATGCTTGTAAGGTGGGGGTTTTACGCCCCGATCTGGGTGAAATATAAAAAGTCACCCTACGTTTGGTTTTGCTCATAATAGAGAGGATTGCTCAATGCACTTCTATGATCCTTGGAAAACAGACACTCGAATCGTGGAATCCTCGAATCCTTTGTCACGAACCAACTGGGGGGGAGAGCCTTTGTTTGTAACATTTTAGGTTCATACAATTTAAGTGAGTACATTGCATATTATCTCAACCCCGCACCAACTCCTTTATTTCGGTTTGTTGCTCCTTTCTGCACTTCTCATGGGCAAGTTGTTTGCCCGCTTAGGTGCAGGAGAGATTGCTGGGCAGATCCTGGGAGGTCTTTTGATCAACCCTTACTTTCTGATGCGATTAGGATTTGCCTCAAGAGAGTATCAACAGGCCTTCGGGAGTTTTAAGTTTTTGATGTTTGCAGTCTTTTCGCTCATAGTCTTTGGACTGGGTGAAGAGATGCACATTGAACGCATGAAAAAAGCAGGAAGAGACACATTTGCCATATCTATTATCCAGGTAACACTCACCTTTTCATTGATTTCTATTCTATTCTTCCTTGTCGGCACTTCATTGATCCTTTCCCTTATAATTGGAACTGTCGGTGTGGCTACCGCCCCGGCTGCACTCTTTATACTCATAAAGACGATGGGAATTGAAGGCGATCTTCGATACAAGACAGGTAACATCGTGGTACTGAGTAATGTTATTCAGGTCATAATGTTCTCAATATTTCTACAGATCGCCTCAGATGCAGAAACAGGGAAGATTCTTATACCGGCTAAGATTTTAGGTGTAATGTTCAAAGAGATGGGCTTGGCTGTCATAGTCGGGATGATCATTTTTGGTGTGTTAAAACTTGCTGTAAAAGATATAAAGCTAGAAGCGATGCCCACACCCAGTAGCGACAAAACGGGTCTGGGCTTCTTACGGTTTATCTTTGAAGATACACCCACTCCGTCGCTGGAAATATTCCTTTTGATTCTTGGGCTAATCTGTGCCGGGTCGGCAATTGCGTGGAGTTTGGGATTGCCCTTTTTGATCACTAGCCTAACAGCTGGCGTACTAGTAGCAAATTTTCATTCGCGGCGCGTGTTTGATTCTCTCTTTATCGGGAACGTCACTCCGCTGCTCAATCTCATTTTTTTTGCTTTGGTTGGAGCCAGTCTAAGATTAGATGCCTATAATTTTAAGATATTATTCTACGTGTTACTCTATGTCATTGGTAGGGCTGTAGGGAAGTTCATTGGTACGAGGATCGGTTGCAAGATAACTCAACAGGACTTAAAAATAACTAAATGCTTACCTATGCTTATGCTTCCTCAGGCCGGCCTGGCTGCCGTTCAGGTAGCATTTATTGGTATGGCTTTATCCGAAGGAGAGTTCATTTTTCAAATAGTCATTCCAGCCATGATCGTTTTTGAAGTAGGGGGGATTCTGGCATCAGAACATGCACTAAAACGATGGAAATCATGGGTCATTGGCGAGGAAAGAATACTGAAGGGGGAGGGAGTTTTAGAGAAAGAAAGGTCGCTGTTAAGTTCTACTCTAAAAGAGAACAATATAAAGATTCCCTTGATAGGTACGGACAAGATTCAGGTAATAAACGAAATGCTAGATTGTTTAGTGGATAACGGAGAAATTGAGAAGAAAACAAAGGATTATCTCTTTAATGAAGTGATTCAAAGAGAAAAAATACAGTCAACCGGGATCGGGGATGGGATTGCAATACCACACACAAGGAGTGAATTAGTAGACAGATTGATCTGTGCTTTGGGTATAAAAAAGGATGAAGGTATTAGTTTCAATTCGATAGACGGAATCCCGGTGAATATCCTGTTCCTTTTTATCTCTCCTGAAAAAGAGACAGGTGCTCACCTCAAGCTGTTATCAGAGATCTCATTTGTCTTGAGAAAAAGAAAGAATCGAGAATTGCTAAAAAACATGACCAAAAGAGAAGAGGTGTACAATTTTTTCCGAAATATCAAGATATGACATCTGTCTTAAAACAACAGCCTGAGGACACCATCCATGCTGACCAATAGTTTGCGGCATATACCCCCTGTACCCATGGCGTCAGCAAACAGCCTCTCCCGTAATACCTGTATGGACTGGATCGGGCTGGCAAATCTGTGCAGTTTGCCTGTGTTCATAGCATAACGTTCCTGTATTAGAAGCTCTTTTGCCATGCTCAAAAATTGACGACTATCATTGAGAATCGACCTCAATCGTCTAGATATCTCGCAACTACCATGAAGACCGTCTTGAACTCTTTCCTCTATCCTCTTTCTGATCTCCTTTGCCATAAGATAGACAGTGCTGTACTCAAGGCCCATAATACCTCTCTTCCACTGGAGCAACCATCCGTTACGCCGATACCATAGAAAGTTTCGAATACCAAAAGAAACGAAGTCTTCCATTTCCCTCTCCAGTTCATCAGCATACTTTAAAGCATCCAGAGAGATGGCTACACACCTATTTGAAGATAGACCCTTTGTGCAAGCCTTGCCCATATCCTTTGATCGACTCGGGCTATTGGACACCAGATATTGCCAGAGGTTGAAAAGTGCAAGATGACCCGTTGTATCGTCAGGGGTCTCAAGATGAATGTAGGAGAGTACTACCTTTCCCCTCCCGTACGAGCTTTCCACTATAGCTGGTTCGCCCTTTATGTTGATAGGGTCTAACCTTATCCCGTATTCTTTTTCCCATGGTTCCCACCCTGTTCTTGAGTTGTTAATATCTTTAGCGTTCAAATCCGCGACAAAAAAATCGTCAGCAGGATCGCCATATACGGCCAGGACTTTAATAGATTCAGCTTTACAATACATAAACTGGGAGGGCCACCAGACATGAAATATCGAAGGCGATTCGATTCCAGCCCATAGAGGGTGGCGAGGCTCTTGCGCGTATACATGGATCGGTCCGCTAAAGTTTGGGACCCGATCCCTTACATCCATTCGTTTAAGTGGCACCAGGGAGAGACCCTCTTTTACGTCGAGCGCTAACCCGGCACCACCACAAAACCCCAGATAAGACCCTCCATTTCGAACAAAGTTACGGATACACTCCTTACCACCCTCTCCCAAGGCTCTGGCCTTCTGTCTAGCCCAACCACCCGGGACTATAAAAATGTCATATCCTTCGAGCATTCCCTGTTTGATCTCATCCGCATTGATCGGTCTGAAATCAAACGCGAGATCAGAAAGGGTATTCAACGCAATAATACCCCACAGAAACGATTCGTCCCAGAATAAAGCCGAGCGTCCCCTTTTTAAGGGCCCTCCGTCATGAAATCGACCTGCCTCAATAGGACCCGGCGGATGATCAACGGCCTCGCCTCGATTCAGGGCGGTGTTCACTTCCCTGATACTATCATCGATTAAACCAATCTGGGTTGATTCTACCGGCGTTTTGGCAGACACGTCATCCTCTAAAAACCTGCGATATAGCCAAATACTCCTACTAATAGCCCGACAACAAAGTTTATGATCTTGATAAATACAAAACCCCTTTTTGATTCAGCAAAAAGAGGGAGCATCCCGTGGCCATCCTGTACAACAGAACTTGCCAAGAGAATACTTAAGGGAATAGTCCCCTGGGCAAACAGGGTGACAAATATCATATGGGGGCCAGATTCTGGAATTAGGCCTACAAGGCATGCTATGACCAACATGGTTAAGTGTTTGGACTTAATCCATGCTCCGAGATCTAGATATTCTACAAATACGTGTACCAGCAATAACGCACCAAATGTCCAGAGAAAGATCCTGGGAACGTGATTCTTTCCTATGTGTTCCCAGAGGTGTTCTTCCAGAAAATGTTCAGGGACGGTCGAGACTATAAAAAGGGCAAACAAAGCACTAGCAAAAAAGGTGACCTTTATCCAGTTCCACTGTGATGGTCCAATCTGATTAAAGATCAATCCGGAAATGAAAAAAACTAGAACGACAATCAATAATCCTCGCTGAAGGGTAAGGTTCCTCAACTGATCGACGATCTTTCCATGCAAAAAGCACCTGCATTCATACTCCTCATGAAACTCCAGCTTATTAAACGTTTTCATTATCTTGAAGTCTGGCTTGAATATGAGGTCTGTTAGAAAACCTGAAGCAATTCCCAATCCAAACAGGATGAAGGTCAAAAGAAGCGCCTTACCCGGAAACATGGAAAACATTACATACCCCTCATCTCCACAGGTAGCAACCATTGCGGCTACCAGCGCTCCCAGACCAACTATGTTATGGGTATAGAGGGCTACCACAGTGAACGCACCGAGACAGCCTGGCGTAGCACCAAGACATGCACACAAAACATACTGGAGCCAGAGCGATCCTCTCAATGGCTCTTGCCAGTTCCCCCTAGTCTGAACATTTAGATACTCTATCACGAGCATCATCACGAAGACAAAGCTGGTAATCATTAAGGCATGTTTAACCGTCTCTATAATCATGTCAAGGACACCTATCGAAACCATGTATTACCACCTCAAGTTTTGCACCTATATATACAAAGTCCGTGTTTCCACAACAAATGCTTTTGTGGAAAAAGATATGACTCAATTGAGACCTTGATGGCCTTAGAAGAGGCCATTTTGCGAACGACTCTGAGCAATTTTGGACTTTTTTGAGACCATCAAGGAAATCAACTCTACGCCTTCCATTTCGTCAATAAGCAGGCGATCCGTATGCATATTCCCTTTGTTTAGGGGTATGAAACTCCAGATAGCAAGCAAGGATTTACGTATGTGGGTCATTTCTTTTCATGCCTGAACAGTTTACACTGTCAGATCATAATTCGAGTCGATTCATCCATATCCAGAGTAAGTTGCTGCCCTTGCCCTGAACTGCGGCTCAACTACCTCTTTCCATAGGAAATTGAATTGTTTGCACTCTTACAAGAACCTGTTTACCAAAAATGGATGATAATCTCACTGACTTGTACAATCCCAAAAACGGAATCTTAACCAAGTCGTAACGTCTCAGCCTTAGGTAATTGAAGGCCCGGGAGCGGGATATGAGCAACAAACAGTGGAACGAGGACCTTAAGTTTAATTACAGAAAGATGAGGTGTCAACGTTTAAAAATAGAACCTTCCACACTCTGACCGGTTACTTTTAACTCGTTCTCCCTTTCACGTAATTGCATCCCAACTTCAACGTATTGTTGACAACGAACGACCCATGTATTAAAAGTAACTAACATTTTTGATCCATATTCCGAATTATTTCGCGCCCTCACTTTTTCAAATGACTAAAGTGTTGCGAAGAAACAAACCTTAGCTTTGAGATTATGGCCTGGATTCTTTTGTCTTAAGCCATTTCTTAAAAACCGAACCATGGAGGACAAATGGGGAAGCAAAACGAATACCAAACATCCCTGAAGGGACACTTTCTGATTGCCATGCCCGACCTTAAGGACCCGAATTTCCATCGAACCGTGACCTATGTTTGTGAACATACCCCGGAAGGGACCATAGGTCTGGTGATAAACCGTCTCCATCCGGAACTGACCATGGGGGCTGTGTTTAAGGAACTAAATCTGGAGTCTATACCGGAAATGGACTCCCTGCCCATCCACTTGGGAGGGCCTGTCCACACAAACCAGATATTCATACTCCATGGCCCACCCTTTGACTGGGAAGGCTGCCGTCAGGTAACCCCTTCTCTTGCCTTGAGCAATTCAAAAGACGTTCTGGAAATGCTTGCCAAAGGGGAAGGACCCAAATCCTTTATTATCACTATCGGGTGTGCAGGCTGGGGACCAGGCCAACTAGAATCTGAGCTTATGGCTAATGTCTGGATAACATGTCCGGCGAGTGAGACCATACTATTTGAAACACCTGTTGAAAAACGCTGGCAGGAGGCCGCAAACCTTATGGGAATCGACCCAATGCACCTTACGAGTGCACCAGGCCATGCTTAGAAGTAAAAGGGCTGCTATCTTACTTGAGAATTTACTACAATACACAAACCAAGGGGCTAAAGATGGGAGAGATACGAAGCACACTGGATATCATAATGGAAAAGACAAAGCACCTGACCATGAGTGAGGAGGAAAAGGAGGAGCTGCGCAAGAAGGAATTAAGAGGAAAGGTAAAAGGGATAGTTCAAAAATTCCTGGATGGTCAAAAGGATATAAGAGACATAAAATCGGTCATTGAAACTGAGGGTAAGCATGGGGATATCCAAGAATTTCTGAAAATAGAATTGATTGAGCGCATAAATCCAAACGATAACAACGAAAACATATTTCAACTCTTGGAAGAGGTTCTGAACATCAACACAATTCCTCTCAAACGGGTAATAAACGAATTCCAGAAAAAAGTGGCCGAAGAAAAGGCCATTAGGCTTAAAAATCTCAAGAATCAATTAGCAAATAGAGGGATATCAGGCTCTGCTGTTGTTCCCAATATGGCTCTTGATGAGGAATGGAATCAGTTCCTTCAAAAATCCGTAAAAGAGTGCAAAGACCGTTTAAGTATCATAGCAGAAAGCTGAACCAATAGCTCTCAATCATTCGGAAGTTACTTTCTACGAGCTTCCTTCCGCTAACGATTTCACCATGGCCTGGCAGGATGTGCTCGACCTCAAGGCTTGCAATTCTTTTGATACTTTCCTTCAGAAGCCTCCCGTTACCGCCTGGCAAGTCGGTCCGTCCGATCCCCTGGCTAAAAACCACGTCTCCCGTAAAAAGCACCCCGTAATCAGGCCAGTATAGGCATATAGAGCCTGGTGTATGGCCAGGGGTTAGTATCACGTGAAGTGTTATGTCGCCAACCACGAGTTCCCCTTCCTCCAAAAAAAAGTCTGGTGGAATCCCATCCGCCCCCTTGGCTCCGCCATAAGGACCGGCAAGCTCTTCAATAAACTGATATTCTTCAGAACTCATGGCGATAAGGGTTGGCTTTCCAAACATCTGAGCGGCCTCCATATGGTCAGGATGCCCGTGTGTGAGAATCACTAAATCGATCTGATCCATGGATAGGTTCAGATCAGCCAACCCTTGCCTTACATGGCTGAAAAGGTGTCGGTGACCGGGATCGACCAGGATCTTCTGTGGGCCATCAATAAGATAGGTGTTGCAGTTATTGGCTGTTATATCGCGCCAAATAAAGGCATGCAAGCTATCGAATAGTTTCATAACTCAACCCCCTCCTCCCCAAGGAACATACCTCCTTGAAAAAAAGTGCCTGAGATGTTGCTTCGTGCAATTGAAGCGTGGCCGTGGCCAGTACATAGGTTTCAAAAGCTGTATAAAGGTAACTGTTCGGGGGGCAAAGCTTTTCTTTACACTTCCATGTCTCCAACCTTTGTTTTTCCAGTAGGTTAAGACCGGGGGATACTCTGCCCCTCCGCATTCCACCTTCGTTTCACCCCGTTAGGATTTTACACGCGGCATTAATACTACAGCGTCACTTTTTGACGTCATGCCCTCGAAGTCTGTTCCTGACACCATCACGAAGCGGGTATCCAAAATCCAAACCATATTGAAAACAGGCTGGATTCCCGCCTCTGCTCGGGGTCGAGGACAAGCTTTCGCGGGAAGGTGCAATATTTCCGTTTTAAGCCAATGCCTCCACACGGGGCTTTTCTAACCGGGTAAAGAATTTCACAGAAAATCTTAAGGAGTCTGCTAGCATGCTATCAGTCCTACATCGGGTAACAGTCTGTGAAGGACATAGCCTCGATGTTTCCGTCCTGGACGAATAAATAGATAGGCATCACATCTATCCAAACTTTCCCACCTGCGGTAAAATGGTCAGTTATCCGAGAGGATTTCCACGCCGTATCAGAATTAGTTATGACCCTATCTTCATCTCTTGACATAAATAACTCGTTCGATGAAATGGCCTCTTTCCATGTCTTAATACGGTCATCCAGAGACCCTTCCTGTTTTAGGATATTTCTAACCTTATCAGCAATAGAGTCCCAGGAAACCGGTTCTACTGGATCTCCGTGAACGGTATTCTCTTTTACAAACTCGCCAAAAAAGGCATGTAGGCGTTCACACGCCTCTATATAATCGTTTGCGTTATGCCTTTCAACCCCCCCATTTTCAGGCTCATATTCCCAATGCAAATAAGGACGATCTGGGTAGGTGGCAACCGCCCCGTGACCTACTGGAACAGTCTCCGCCAGGGTACCTGCAACCCTTGTTTTAAACGTCTCAAACTTGGTTTTGACGTAATCCAATATAGATGCCGACTCCACATATACCCTTATCGATTCACTTTTAACCCTGTTGCAATCCCTGGCTAGCCCGGTAAATCCGTAATGGGAAAAGGTGTCGGCATAAACGTGTGCAGCAATCCCTACCAGGCTTGGCCCGAACGTCTCCAGCTTATTTTGAACGGCGTGTTCAAGCATCTTTCTTGCTGGAATGCTGTGCTTCGTGCACACCATCTTTTCAACAAATGCTTGTGCGGTTTCATCATTGCCAGGCAGGAAGTGAAAAGGTACCCACAGCCTCCACTGGTCGCCAGGAATCATATTCTGATAATCGATCGGCCTGTTTGATGTCATGGTTGGAAGAACAGCGGTTTGATCCTCTAAGACAACCGCCTCATCTTCAATGGCATCGTCCACGAACTGGAGGCATATGCAATGATTTGCGCTACCTCGGGTTTGATCCCGGCAGCACGAGCCAAAGCATAAACCCCAAAAAAATGCATGTCTAACTGCATGGGTATCACCCTTTGTCGCATCAGATGATCGTATCGGTTCACGGCATGAAGCCTTTCTCGATTGGCCTTACCTTCTGGTAGCCTTTGGAAATAGACTCGATATTGAGTAAATATCCGGCTATTCGATAAAGGTTGTAGATTACCCCCTTGGAAGGACTAACGGGGTAAGGATTAGGGAGTAAGGTAGGCGTCAACAACTGGTTTGCATGAGGACAAATCGGAAAGAGTGAAGACTTATTCCTTTCCTTTGACATTTTTGACGGTTCAGGCACACCCCTGCACCGTTCACACTGCCTATACGCCTCATGCAAAAAATATATTGACCCCTGCCTCTTGCCCATGACGCCTGAGAAACGGAACGGATAACCGAATGTTTACGATATTACTCTACTGTTTCCAATATACCATTTCGCCCTTAAAGATAAACCTTTTGGCTCTTAAGTCCAAGCCTAAATTAGCCAATAAACTCACGTTTACGCTGGCAAAACCGTTGATGACAATCATTTAGCCAGAGTTGAAAAGTTTTTCAATATTTGTTCCAGATGAATTGTAAAGCCTTGTCCTGTCACCTCAGTGAAAGCGGGAATGATGATTATGGAATATTTGAATTCAGGTAATTACCCAGATGTTGTCAGTGATCACACATCAGTGAAAGGATCGATGCCAGTCTCCGCCTAGCCGACACCGATGAACGACATTGACCACCGATGAGGGCCTTTTTGTCTGCTGCTTTGCTTTTCATGGTCATTCCGAACGGACCAAAGCCGAGTGAAGAATCTCTTTAGGTGATTCGCTTTCGTTCAGCACGACGCTCTTGACCTGAATAGTTACGATAATTTTCGCTCATTTGAGGCCCACCTAAATGAAGTTCTGATGAACGAAAGGACAGTCTGGATCTGAGGCAAAAAGATCATTACTATAAGCATAAGCCCTGCCTCGGCATCCTCCACAGACCTCGTTGTAGCGACAACTCCCGCACGGCCCCTTCAGGTTTCGTCTATCTCTCAGCTTTAGAAAGGTTTCACTATTACTCCATATATCCAAGGCAGATGTTTCAAGGATATTGCCGGCCTTAACGGCGACGAATGCGCAAGGCCACACATCGCCGTTCGATTTAACATAGTACATCCCTCGTCCAGCGATGCACCCCTTGAAGAATCGTGAAGCAGTGCGCGGACTTAACCCATGCTTCATGGTAAGGTAGGCAAAGTATCCCGGGAGAGCAACAGGGACCACTACCGGGCGTATCCTCCCCTGAATCGAATGGGTCTTTTCCATTACCCAGGAGAACTCCTCGGGCTTAAGGATTGTATTCCATATTTCTCCCCCCCGGCCGACGGGAACGAGCTGATAGAGTAATACTACATGAGCCGGGATACTGTCAGCAAGGAGAAGCAGCTCTTCCAGTTCATCAAGGTTATATCTGGAGATAGCAATATTTATCTGGATATACAGATCCTCCCGTCTCGCATTCTCTATTCCCTCGACGGCCCTTTCAAATGTTTCCTCCTGGCAGCGAAAGGAATCATGCTTGTTCGGATCAACAGAGTCAATACTGGCGGCAATCCCCATAACTCCGCTTCTTTTCAAAAGCTTTGCTTCCCTGTTGTCTATCAAAGTGGCGTTTGTAGCGACTACCGTGCCAAACCCCAAGTCTCTGGCATACGATAAAAGCTCATAAACATCCTTTCGCACTAAAGGCTCCCCGCCGGTAAAGACGAGCATTCTGAACTCTGGAACCTCAGCAAGGCTCTTGATGACCCTTTTGGCATCTTCGGTGTTTAACTCGTCAAAAATACCCTCTCCAGCCCTAACATGGCAGTGTTTGCAGCGAAGATTGCATCGCGGTGTTATTTCATATACCGGATGGGTGGGGAAACCGAAGCACCCTATCCCGGTAGCACCTGCTGCCACCTTAAACAGATTTGAAAGATTCTTTGTCCAAAGGGGTAGACCTTGCCAGCGTGTGGTCTGCCTGAAGACTAGTATGGACGCCACCTGTTTCATCAACAAATCTGGTGGGATATAGAACGGCTTAACCATTCTTTTCATCATAACACAAATGCTAAAATCAGACTTAATGTAGTTCCTAGATTTAAGACCAGCGTTTTAGCACAAATTCCCTCTAATTTTCCTCGATCTTTATAGTCGCCCCGAAGTACCTGGCCCGTCGTGACAACGGACAGAATAAAAATCGGGGCGAAAAAGATAATCGCCTTGATAGGAACTCCGAAGGAGAAGGAGAGAACATAGGATCCCCAAAAAGCAAGGCTCACCAGAACATAGAATCTGCTCATTCTCTTCTTCCCGAAGCGAACTACAAGGTTTTTCTTGCATATCTTCTTGTCAGCGGGGTAATCAGGGAATTCATTGATCAGTATAACGTTAAATATGGTAAAGGCGATTGGCAACGCGATCCAGTAAATTAAGGTGGGAATCTCCCCTACCTGGATATAATATGAAGCTGCAACTGGAAGCCAGCCATAGGCAAACCAGATCCATATCTCCCCGAAGCCCCGGTAAGCCCATTGGATAGGCTTGGTGCTGTAGAAAAAGCCGGCCACCAACCCTAAAGCACCTAAAAGTATAGTGTAAGGGCCTGTCCTATAACAAAACTGGAGCAAGAGCCCGACTCCTCCCGATAGAACCAAACAAACAAGAGCCGCGATAAGGGCGTGTCTTTTAGGGATGATTCCTGTTTGGAGTACCTGAGTTCCACCGGAAAACCGATTTCTTTCAAAGCGACTAAGAGTATCCGTCTCGTAATCAAAGTATTCCCCTGAATAATAGGTGGCAAGCATGATCAATATCGTTGCCAAGAGCCCCCAGCCAAACACGACCCAATCAAGACGACCTGTCTGATGCCAGGCCAGAACGGCGCCGAGGATAAACGGCAAAACCCCTACTGTATGAAAGGGTGGCCTTGATAGATTAAACCAGGCTTGCAGTTTATCTCTGTTCATTCGATTCCTCCTTAACCTTTTTCCATGATCGATAACAGGGATTTCTACAATAGCCCCCTAAAATAATGATAAAAACCTTGGCAGAACTGTCACCGCAAAACTATTAGTTGTTCCTATACGGAATTTGTGTCTTATTTCCTCTGTTCTACTCGGTCCGGCTACCTGTTTCAGAACAAATCGTCCTCATGGTTGGTACGCAGCGGTATAGGTTTGGAGTTATTTTTCACATCTTTTGGCCTAAGTCAAGTCCATACATTTCTTCTACAACGATCCTTATGTCACTGTTGACAGGGTAAAGAAAAGCTTCACCCGTGAACAGTTACGTCCTTTTTTAGTTGTTTCTGCATCTAAGCATGGTTCAGGACTCAACAGCCTTTTGAGACATTGAACTGTTTCATACGCACACATATTGATCCTTGGTTTATTGTTGACATAAATGTATCATTTTGATAGTCAATAACTTACGGCTTGGGAATGGTCCGAGAGGGTGTCTGGACAGAATCGATTTATCTACCTTTCTTGGATAACTATTCAGGTCGAAAGCGTTATGGTGAGCGGGAGCGAAGTCTCTAAACAGATTTTTCGGTCGCGATCAGAATGACCGGGAAAAGCACAGCAACAGAAAAGAAGAGCCTCTTGAGTAGGTTACCCTTCTTGTAACTTATTCACAGCGAAGATCGATACTTGAGGTCAATTTAAGATGATGAATAAACCCAAACCGTGTGACATGCTTACAGACTTTGTCACCGGAAAGCAGGTCCCCAATATAGGTGCGGAAGAAAACCGACAGCGAGTAGAACGGTTTCTGGTTGAGAATAGGGGTTACAGTAAAGAGGACATTGAGGTGGACGCTGATATTGTCTTCAACATTGGTGATGAACAGGTCCGTTCCAATGTTGACCTGGTTGTCCGTGTCCAGGGAAAGAGGTTCATGGTGCTCAGGTGCGTACCAGGCTCACTGGTATCTAGAGAACGAGAAACCCTGGCCTCTGCCAGGTTACTGGATTCGTATCAGATCCCCTTTTCAGTTGTGACAGACGGAAAGGATGCGGAGCTCCTTGACACGATTACCGGAAAGGTGATTGCCAGCGGAATGGAAGCGATTCCCTCCAAAGAGGAAGCCATAAGACGTATAAATGAAATAGATTTCCTGCCTTTTCCCAAAGAGAGGCTAGAACGAGAAAAGATCATCTTTCGATCATACGACGAAATGAACATTAATGTCCAGAGGAGGCTTAAAAGAGAGTGACAAAACAATGTGTCCAGGAAAACAAAACACGCTTTTGTGGTTTCACCGAGAGGTTAAACGCCTACGGCCGGAGACTTATAAGGCAAAGATTGTTCTTGACATGTCAGATGGTTTCTAATAAGTGTAACGTTTTTATAAATTTGTACGTATGGAGATTTTTTAGGAGTCCTTTTCGTCCTAAAACTCAAAAAACCGCGCGTATAGCCGGGGTAAATATATTTTTGTTACACCCGATGATAAAAGGCTTTTACATTCAACGGTGACTTATATTAAGTATAATTGAGAAAGGAGAGATGTTATGGCTGAAACAGGACATGGTGGCAACCAAATCGTTGAGAGGAT
Organism: Desulfobacterales bacterium; assembly: GCA_012961955.1. Taxonomy (GTDB): domain Bacteria; phylum Desulfobacterota; class Desulfobacteria; order Desulfobacterales; family DTYH01; genus DTYH01. Next base: position 21,097 of record DTYH01000241.1, read on the forward strand.
TTTGGAGCCTCAAGAGGCCGCCGAAAAGATTAAAGGGCTAAAATCGATCCCGATTCGAAGTCAGATTGCAAACGAGGTAATAGACATTGCATACGGGTGGTTCACGCCTCTGCAAGGTTTCATGGGCAGGGCAGATGTGGATGCTGTATGCAAGAACATGAGGTTGGTAAATGGGACCATCTGGAGTATCCCTATAGTCTTCGATCTCTCAGAAGCGGAGGTATCCGACTACGGTATTAAGGAAGGGGATACGGTGCTTCTGACATATGACGACAACCCGATGGCCATATTTGAAGTGGAGGAGATATACGAGTACGACAAAAAGGAGATGTGCCAGGCCGTATACGGGACGACAGAGGAAAAACACCCGGGTTGTGCAAGAACGTACAGTTACAAGGACAAATTCCTGGGTGGCAAGATTACGCTTGTCAATCGGCCAAAGATCAACCCTCCATTTGAGCCATACTTTATCCCACCCCTTCAGATGAGAAAGATATTTAAAGAGAAGGGATGGGAAAGGATTGTGGCCCATCAGACAAGGAATGTTCCTCATACAGGACATGAATGGCTCATGAAAGGCGCATGGCTGCAGACGTACGCTGAGCTATCTATTGAAAAACCCCTTGTCGGAGTCTTGGTAAATGCGATTATTGGCGAAAAGCGGAAAGGGGACTATATCGATGAGGCCATCATCTTAACACAGGACGAGTTGAGGAAGGCGGGTTACTTTGGGGATCATAACCACTTGACCTCTCTTACCTTCTGGGATATGCGATATGCAGGACCAAGGGAGGCAGTCTTTCATGCGATGCTACGGGCCAATTTGGGCTTGACACACCACATGTACGGGAGAGACCATGCAGGAGTGGGGGACTATTATGGCACTTATGAGGCCCACCATTTGCTCGCCAGCGTACAGGATGATCTAGCCATTACTCCTGTATATTCCATGAACTGGCTGTACTGCCCGCATTGCGGCGAAATCACATCCGAGGGGCTTTGCAACCACAAAGATGAGTGGCAAAAGTTCAGTGGTACACTCATCAGGAGTATTGTCCAGGATGGTGTGAAACCGCCCAGGCTGATATTCAGGCCAGAAGTCTTTGATCTCGTAATGGAATGCGCCGAAAAATACGGTTTTGGATCGCCCTTCGTTACAGATGAATATCTTGAAAAGAGAACACCTGTTTTTACAATTCCGCCATTGAGTGTATAAGAGGGAGGTGAAATCATGGCTGAAGAAAAATATCCGATCAATATCTGGGTAAACGAAGAACGATACGAAAAGCTGAAGAATGCCGGACTTGCTGACATGTGCGAGGAGATGCTGGCTGGTATGAAGGTCATAAGGGTGTATGCCAACGATGCTCAAAAGGACAAGATATTGGCTAGATTTCCGACAGCAAAATTCGACGCTTCGACCACCAAGAGTATTGAACTCCTTCCGAGGGATGTGAAGGATAAGATTTTTGATAAGGTTGTTGAAAAACAGAGCATAGATGTGCTGGACGAGTTCCTAAACGAATATTAACACAAATGGGAGGGTGTCTCTCCTTTACGAGAGACACCCTCTTCTGACCTACCTCCCTCCTTAACCTTCTTCCTCATAAGGAAATACTCGTGGTCCGCATGCTTCTGTAGACTCGGCACACTGAGGGAGACACTTAGACGAACACGCCAAAGAAGCTTCCCGTTATCAATCCTCACATCCAGCCTCGTAACTTCCTCACTGCGACCGGAACTCGACTATTCCGGCCAAAGCTGGGGCGAGTAATTCTTGGCTTCCAATCCATTACTTTATTTCTTCGGACCAGTCCTCTTTTAGGGGGTGTATGGCATAAGATGAGCCTTCAACATCGTTCCGGTCAAAATCTTCCAAGATCGGGCGACATTCTTCAATCAGGCAAGGCTTGTTTAACACCCTCCTTCTCGATTCAGGGGTCCCTTCCCGGACGCCCATCAGCCACATGAGATCCGTACCCTTCTATTTGAGATTTGACCATTCTCTAGCTTGTACGTCTCCGAGGGTGACCTTCCTCACCTCTCTTTCTGAAAGACGGCTCAACTATGCAATAAGATTCATTTCATAGATGTGGGGTGGTTCTTTCTGAACCGATTCAATGGTTTCGGTGTAAACCTGTATTGATTCTAGCATGATCTGATCAGGAGGCTCTGAACCCCCCTTACCTCCGAGAAGAGGTAGAAGATATGCGCAACACTAATCTGAACGGGGAGAGAAAAATTTAAGAGTATCTTCTGAACGGATCTAAATCAGGTGTCTCACTACCTGCCATAACTCTTCAGTATTAATTGGCTTGGCGACATAGTCCTCAGCTTCGGTAGACATCCCGTCCGCATGAGAATAGGTCGTGTTGGGCACCTTTTCGCCTACTGCTGTCAGTAGGACTATTGGGATATCCCTAGTTTCTTCCTTTGCCTTGAGCTCAGCGCACAGAACATAACCATTCTTTCTCGGCATCATAACATCGAGAACAATTAGGTCTGGCCGTCGTTTTTTAATGGATTCTTCTGCCTCGATCCCGTCATAGGCCCGACCAACTTCAAACCCTTTACTCTCCAGCATCATAGCCGCAGTTTCCAGATCGTCAGGCTCGTCGTCCACAACCAATATGTACTTCTTGTCCATGAATTTCCTCCTTTTCTTTGTTTCAAATGAAAGTAGTAAAATAACTAATCTCTACATTCTACTAAACCACCTCTGGCCTTGGATAAAGGCCGCTCCGTTCCACGATCTCCGGCACTTTCTCTTCCCACTCAATAGCCATAATGTGAAAACCTCTGACGCCTTCCACTTCTCTGAGCCTCTGTATGGTCTCAACACATATCTTGATCCCTTCTTCTGGCTGCTTCTCCTTAGGTACACCACTCATTCTTTTGACTATTCCATCAGGCACATCCATACCAGGTACGCGATTCTTCATGTATCTTGCCATGCCTGCCGACTTTAAAGGTGTCACTCCCGCCAGGATGTATGTCTTCTCGTGGAGGCCTCTATCTCTCGCCATCTTCATCCACGACTCGAACTTCTCAACGTTATAGACACACTGGGTCTGTATAAATTCCGCCCCAGCAGCTATCTTTTTTGCCAGGCGGCGAACCCGTATCTCAAATGGGTCTGCAAATGGATTTGCCGCTGCACCCACAAACATCTTTGGAGGTCGCTGAATATCTTCCCCCCCTAGGAACTTGGCCTCATCCCTCATGAATCTGACAGTCTGAACCAAATTTATTGAGTCAAGATCGAATACGTTCTGCCCATGCGGGTTGTCGCCAAATATCTGATGATCTCCGGAGAGGCATAATATGTTATAGATATCAAACGATGCAGCACCAAGGATATCACTTTGTAAGGCGATTCGATTCCTGTCTCTTGTGACCATCTGAAGTACTGGTTCAACACCCATTAGCTTGAGGTGGATACAGGCAGCCAGACTACAGAGGCGGGTCACTGAGGTCTGATTGTCAGTAACATTGATGGCATCAACATGATCCTTGATCATCTTGGCCTTCTTTGTAACAAACTCTCCATCACTACCGCGGGGCGGACCGCACTCAGACGTAACTGCCAGATGTCCAGCTGCAAGAATCTTTTCCAGCTTACTCGGCGTATTTGTGTTCATAGTCTTAAGTCCTCCCTGACTACCCTTCTGGGTCCACCGGCCCGTTCAGTGGACCAATCTTTAATGGGAATAATCTTCTCATAGTCGTCCAGTCTACCCAGTTCATTAAGCCGGTCGATGATAAGCTGCCAGGCACAATCGAGCTCTTTATCTATTTCACACTTCCCTTTTGTGGATCCGCCGCAAGGGCCATTGAGGATTCTTTTAGCACACCGGGAAATGGGACAGATTCCAGCTGTCTCTCCTAGGATACATTTCCCACACCCCTGACACCGTTCGCTCCAGACACCCCTTTCCTCAGTCACCCCCATGAAGCAAGTATCTACTCCTGGCAAGACACGGGTCCTGAAATATTTCTCAGCCATAAATTGTACTCCGGCGCCACAGGCCAAGGAGATTACTACATCATATCGGTCGATGATCTTCCTCAACTCTTCCAGATATTCGTGGTCGCACTGACGCTCCAGGGTGACCTCGTCAATCTTCATATTCTTTCCCTGATTCATGAAATACATGCGAAGCGCCGAGGCAAGTATCCCCACCTCTTTTTTGCCACCCGCCTCACAGACTGTAACGCATTCATTACAACCTGCTATAAGGATCTTTTCATAATCCCTTACCCCTTCAATGATCTCCTCGATCGGCTTTTGTTTCGCCACAATCATATTGCTACGACCTCGCTTTCTAGGGTTAGTTGATCAGTCGAGTAGCCGCATCTACTCCACAAAAAAATCATATCATGCACCCATTCTTTTCCTTACTTATTTTGATCGGGTTAGGTCCCATCTTTCTTATCTTTTCCGTCATTTCAACAGCGATCTCGGCAAACCGGGGTCCTTCACCAGAAGAGAGGTTATACATCTGCACCCGCTCACCTCCAACACCTATGCTTTCCAATATATGCTGAGCCTGTTCCACCCGCTTCCGGGCCCTCAGGTTGCCGCTATTGAACCGACAGTCACCTTCCAGGCAACCGACTACATAGACTCCGTCTGCCCCCTTTTCAAAAGCCCGTAAGAGATGAAGGACATCGACTTTGCCGGTACAAGGAACACCGATAATCTTTATATTTTCTGGGTATTGGATACGCATGGAACCTGCCAGGTCCGCGGCTGAGTATCCTCAGAAGTTACAGCAAAACGTGATAATGATCGGCTCGAATCCTTCCATTATAAGACTCCTTCCAGCAAGGCTTCGACTTTGCTTAAAACCTGTTCATCTTCGTACCAGTTTAGTTGAATCGCCTTTGCAGGGCATTCCGCGGCACAGATTCCGCAGCCGTGACACAGGGCCTCATCAATTTCGCTGGCACCCTTCTCATTGACTCGAGGTACATCATAAGGGCAAGCCCGAACACATATAAGGCATGCTGCACACCTGTCCTGGTCTACGTTTGCGGTTACGGCAGAAAGGACGATCTCTGGCTGGGAAAGGAATGTGGTAGCCCTGGAAGCTGCCGCAAGGGCCTGAGAGATGGTCTCGGATATGAGCTTTGGGCTGTGCGCTGTGCCGCACAGGAATATCCCTTCATTCGCCAGATCGACTGGTCTCAATTTGACATGGGCCTCAATGAAATATCCCTCTTCGTTTCTGGGTAGCTTGAGGATAGAAGCCAGTTCTTCTGTATCCTCAGGGACCATGCCCGAGCTCAAGGCCAGCAGATCGGCCGGAACCTGAAGATCCCGTTGAAGCAGGTGATCCTTGAAGGTTACGATCACGCCTTCTCTTGCAGATTCAACAACCGGTGGGTTGTCGACATGGTACCGGAAAAACGCGACGCCTTTGCGTCTGGCCTCGGTGAAATAGTCTTCCAGCAGCCCATACGTTCGTATATCACGATATAGGATATAAACCTCGGCATCCGGATTAAGCTCTTTTATATGCAAGGCATTCTTCACAGCGCTCTGACAGCAGACTCTGGAGCAGTTGGGGTTTTCCTCGTTCCTGGAACCAACGCATTGGATCATGACCACCCGCTTGAGGTCAGAAGCCCCCTTTACCTCCAATCGTTTCCCCAGTTCAATTTGGGTCATCACGCGAGGATCCTGTCCGTATAAATACTCTTTTGGTTTGTACTCATTAGCACCAGTGGCCACAATAACCACCCCGTGCTGAATCTTCCGCTCGTACATTCGGGGACCGACCAGAATCTCCGTGGTGAAGTTCCCTTTGAATCCAGTGAATCCGACGATGAGAGATTCGGTCAGTACCTGAATCATTTTATGCTGGTTGACCTTTTCGATCAGCTCATATAGGTAGGCCTGTATATCCTCACCTTCGATAGTGGTTGTTAATTCCCTTGCCAGACCGCCAAGTTGGGCCTCTTTTTCCACAATCACCGCCTCAAAACCCTGGTCTGCAAGACCTAAAGCGGCATTCATACCTGCAATACCGCCCCCGATCACCAGTCCTCGTCGGTTGATGGGAATCCTTTTTTCTTTGAGTGGTTTTAGTAGATTCGCCCTGGCCACCGCCATCCTTACGAGATCCTTCGCCTTGTTAGTAGCGGTCTCGGGATCGTTTCCATGAACCCATGAGTTATGGTTTCTGATATTGGCCATCTCGAACAGATACTTATTCAGACCACATGCCTGAAGAGTCTCCTGGAACATCTGTTCATGTGTCCTTGGGGAGCATGAGGCAACCACAACCCGGTTTAGATTCTTCTCTTTGATCACCTCTTTGATCTTGTCCTGGGTGTCCTGAGAGCAGGTGAAGAGATTCTGATCGGTAAAAACAACATTGGGCAGGGTGGCAGCGTATTCGGCCACGGCAGGGACGTCAACGACACCACCAATATTGATCCCACAATTGCAGACGAAGACCCCGATCCTGGGCTCCTCTTCCGCCACATCGATCTCAACCGGCATCTCAATGGACTTTGCGTCTCTTCCCCTTGCTTCGGCAAGTACTGTCGCTGCTGCACAAGCAGCAGCACTGGCCTCAGTAACCGAGGTGGGAATATCTTTTGGACCTTGAAACACTCCACTGACAAAAATGCCTGGTCGTGATGTACTGACTGGTGAAAACGGATGGGTGGCCGCAAATTTGTATTTGTTCACCTCCACACCAAGCCTTCTGGCCAGGTCAAGAAGTGAATCAGGGATTCGCAAGCCAACGGACAGCACGACCATGTTGAATGTTTCTCTCTTTAGCTCTCCTCCTTCATCAACGTACTCTATGGATAAATCTCCAGTCTCGCGTACCTCATCAATGGTGTGAATCCTGGACTTGACAAACCGGACTCCACTCTTATCCTTTGCTCGTTGGTAGTACTTCTCGTAGTCTTTTCCGAAGGTTCTCATGTCGATGTTGAATACGGTACAGTCAAGTTCTCCATGTGAATGCTCCTTGGCGATCATGGCCTCCTTTATGGCATACATGCAACAGACAGAAGAACAATAGCCATTCCCACAAAGATTGACATCCCTTGACCCCACACACTGAATCCAGGCGATTCTCCTGGGCCCTTCTCTGTCCAAGGGTCGCATAAGGTGTCCTCGATAAGGGCCAGATGCACTCAAGATTCTTTCAAACTCTTCGCTGGTGACCACGTTGGAAAACCTACCATAACCTAATAGCTCCAAGCCTGATGGATCAAAACCCTGACTCCCTGGAGACAGTATCAACGCTCCAACAGAAAGGGTGGTTCTTCTTTCCGTATCATCGTAATTGATGGCCTTTGCCAGGCACATGGCTTCACAAAGGCCGCAACCAATGCATGTATCTGGATCAATTGCAAAGGCAAGAGGTACAGCCTGGGCATATTCTATGTAAGCAGCTTTCCTTTCATCCAACCCTAGATTATATAGGTTGAGAGTCGTGACAGGACAGTGTTTGGCACATTCCCCACAACCCGTACACTTAACAGGATCGATATACCGGGGATAGCTGATCAGTGTGACCTTAAAATTTCCAGGCTTGCCTTCAACGCTTTCTATTTCACTATTTGTGACGATATTTATGTTCAGGTGCCGGCCGACCTCGACCAGTTTCGGAGAAATAATTCACATCGCGCAGTCATTGGTCGGAAAGGTCTTGTCCAAACGGGACATCATACCGCCTATACTTGACGACCTCTCCACTAGGTGAACATAGTACCCCGAATTGGCAAGATCCAATGCGGCCTGCATGCCTGAAATGCCTGCACCGATGACCATTACTGATCCACTCTTGATATCTTTTATATCTCCCATCTTGACTCCTTATTTGTAACCCTCAGTTCAGGATATTAATCCAAATACAGGCACGCTACCTTGGTATCCTTTAAATGCAACCTGGTTAATCTTTTCCATCTCTGAAAGGAGATACGATATCCTGCGTAGTTCAAGCCCTGTACGTTTGCTGATATCCCTCACACAGGATGAGCCTTCCTTCAATGCAAGGTAGATCTGGTTCTTCTGGTATTCCCTTTCTAAAACAGAGGTCAAGATACCCTCAAATCGGCTCGCATCCCACTTCCGACCATATACGTCGCCTGCGGTAGTCAGTGAGACCTCCTTCCCCACGAGCCAGCGCAACGTTTCGCTGGCCACCGTCATCTCAGCTGCATCGAGCTCCAGTTTGAAGGCCCGGGCATCAAACCTACCCTGACGCTTTATCGATTCAGTAACATTGTTAACAATTTCAGCAAAACGTTGCCCTTCTGCTGAAGAACACCAGGCGATATGAAGTCTGTCTCTTCCTATAGAGGCAAGATCCAGAAGCCTTTGGGTAAGACGGATTTTCTTTTCTGCTTGAACATTACCTTCCAGGTAATGGCAATCACCGATATGTCACCCTGAAACCAGGACCCCGTCCCAACCGTCCTTTAAGGCCTTTATGACAAACACAGGATCAACGCGTGCAGAGCACATGACCCTCACTGACCTCAGGTTTGATGGGTATTGGAGACGAGATACCCCGGCAAGATCCGCTGCTGCGTACGCGCACCAGTTACACAAAAATGCCAATATCTTTGGTTCAAATTGTTCCATGTTGTCTACAACCTCCCTTTCACCAGCCATCTACACTCATTCCCAGAACTCCAGTTAATCAATCGCAACATTTAAGCGTTCTGAAACAAGCCGGTTGCATCAGACTCAAGCTGAACTTACGATGCAGGATATATGATGCATTCGGCGGAAACACATTGCACGTAAACCCCGTGTGAAAAAAGAAGTATGTGTCGATTTTGACCCCGTGATTCCGCACGGGGCTTTTCTAGCGGAGTAAATCCAGTTATCCGCGTAACCTTTCATAAGCAAAACCAACCGTAGGGTGGCATCTTACATCTCACCGAAATTGCGGTGTGGTGCAAACCCCTTACAAATATTATCAAACCATAAGGCTTGTGGCTGCTTACTCTATCCTCGGTTTTGCACGTAGCCATGACTATAACCAGATTTGCGGGATGCTGTAATCTTGCATCGTGTATCGTATGTTCAGAATTCGGCTTGTCTTTTGACGGGGCACGGTTTGTTTCAAGAGGCTGAAGTCTTAAAACCAATCAATCTTATATCCCAGCAGATACGGCCGCCAAGATCTGGCGATCCCTGAAATGGAGCATATCGACAGCCCTTTGTGGACATGAGGCTGCACATAATCCGCATCCCTTGCAGGAAGCCTGAATGTTTTTTGCCCGATACCCCTTGCCCTCTATCTCCTCCATGAGAATACCTCCAAAACTGCACACTTGTGCACACAGGCCACATCCGATACATCTATCACTGTCTATCTGCGCGACAATAGGAGAAATCTTAATAGAAGGCTTTGAAAGGACAACGGAAGCCCTGCTCGCGGCAGCCATCGCTTGAGTAATGCTTTCATCGATCGGTTTAGGATGGTGCGCCAAACCACACACGAATAAGCCGTCATTTGCAAAATCTACAGGTCTGAGCTTTGCGTGGGCCTCTACAAAAAACCTATCATCGTCTAAGGGTAGCTTGAAATAACTGGCAAGCTCTTCATGCCCTGATGGTTCAATGGCCGTCGCCAGATTCAGGAAATCCGATTTGATCAAAAGATCCCTCTGAAGGACTGGATCAAATACACGAATCTCGAGTCCATCACCTACTTCATTGACAATAGGCTTCTTTTCAGGGGTGTATCTAATAAAGATTATTCCCTTCTCCCTTGCTTTCCGGTAAAGGGCTTCTTTCTCCCCATATGTCCTAATATCCCGATATAATATAAAAATCTCCATATCGGGCTTTTGTTCTTTTAGATGAATGGCCTGCGTAATAGATGTCGTGCAACAGAGCCTTGAGCAGTAAGGTCTACGTTCGTCCCTTGATCCCACACACAGGATAAAAGCAACAGCTTTAGCATTCCTGATCTTGTCCGGATCTTGCTCAAGTTCATGCCATCGCGTCACCCTCGGATTCTTGCCATAAAGGTACTCATCTGTGCTTGAAGCCCGTGCACCGGTAGCTATAATCCCCACTCCATGCTTGATAATCCTGGCCTCTCCTTTGTGAAGGACTTCTGTTTCAAAGTTGCCGATAAAACCCGAAGAACCTGTCACCTCTGCGTTCAACAGGACTTCCATTCGAGGATGGCTCTCCACCCTGTTCACCAAGTCAGATAGATACTTGTTAACATCCTTCCCACCCCATGTCTCTTTGATGTCTCTTGCATTTCCTCCCAATACGGACGATTTTTCGACAATAGTTGTGGGAAAACCCTGGTCAGCAAGGCTCAAGGCCGCATTCATACCAGCAACACCCCCTCCAATAACAAGCGCAGATCTCTCAATCTCCACCACTACATCTGGAATAGGCTCTAACAAAGATGCCTTTGCAATAGCCATCCTCACAAGGTCTTTGGCCTTTTCTGTGGCTGTCTCTTTACTATCGGAATGGACCCACGTGCATTGATTCCGGATATTGGCCATTTCGAATAGATGCTGGTTCAATCCAGCCTTCCGTATGGTTTCCTGAAATAGAGCTTCATGTGTCTTTGGTGAACACGCCGCAACCACAAGGCGGTTCAGAGCGTGTTCTCTGATCACCTCAACCATCTTCTCCTGTGTGTCCTGGCTGCAGGTAAAAAGATTCTCTTCAACGTAGACCACATTGGGCAGGGTTTTTGCGTATTCCGCTATGGCAGGAACATCTGCAAACCCGCCAATATTTACTCCACAGTTGCACACAAATACGCCTATACGTGGCCCTTCATCGGTCACATCATTTTCTTTAGGAAATACATGTTCCTTAATTAGTTGCCCTCGGGACGGAGCCAAGCTGGTAGCTGATGCGCACGCCGCTGCACTTGCCTCCATAACACACTGAGGAATGTCCTTGCATCCCTGAAGCAGCCCGGCAACATAGATGCCTGGCCTGGAAGTCGCAACGGGCAAGAAATCCTCTGTATCCACAAAGTTGTACTGGTTAAGCCGAATACCCAGATTTTTGGCTAGGTCTACGGCAGGTTTCGCGGGTTCCATACCGACTGACAGGACGACCATATCAAACTCTTCTTCAACCACCTTCCCGGATTCCTCCAAATAGTACTCGATTTTGAGTGTACCGGTCTCATCTGCTTGCGTAATAGTGTGTACTCTCGAACGGATAAAGCGAACCCCTTCAGATTTGGCCCTTTCAAGATATCTTTCAAACCCCTTTCCGTATGTTCGTATATCCATATAGAAGATAGCGCCCACGAAATCGTCCCCGATATGTTCCTTTGCAACCATGGCCTCCTTGATCGCATACATGCAACAGACCGATGAGCAGTACTCGTTGTCGCACCGGTTGACGTCGCGGGAACCAACACATTGAAGCCATGCGATCCTTCTCGCCTTTCTCTGGTCAGAAAGACGGACCACATCTCCGGCATAAGGGCCCCCGGCTGAAAGGATCCGTTCAAACTCTATGCTGCTCACCACATTGGGAAGTGTGGAATATTGGTAATTATCGAACCGGGAAGGATCAAACGGTCGAAAACCGCCTGTCAAGATGATAGACCCGACCTCGATCTTTACGATCTCTTCCTTCTCATCGAAATTGATTGCCCCGGCAGGGCAGAACTTTTCACAGGCCTTACACCTGCCGCCTTTCTTGAAGTATATGCATCTGCCTGGGTCAAGAACATATTTGAAAGGCACAGCCTGAGCGTATGGTAAATAGGCAGCCTTCCTAGTTGCGAGACCCTGGTTGAATTCGTCAACAGCCTTCGCAGGACACTTTTCAGCACATATCCCACAGGCAATACATTTTTCCATATCCACATAGCGAGGGGATCTCCTCAGGGTGACATCAAAACGACCCTCCTCTCCATCAATGCTGCTTACTTCTGAAAGAGTAAGGAGTTCAATATTTATATGCCGGCCGACCTCGACCAGCTTTGGCGAAAGAATTCACATAGCACAGTCATTGGTCGGAAAGGTCTTATCTAGCTGGGCCATGACTCCGCCAACCGCGGGAGATTTTTCCACAAGATAAACATAGTAGCCCGACTCAGCCAGATCTAATGCCGATTGGAGCCCGGTGATACCACCTCCCACAACCATGACTGACCCTATCAGGTCATTAGATTCTCTCTTGGTCATTCTCCATATTCCTCTCTACAGGTTTGCTGCGTTAAGAACCTGTGGGAGCTTATCCTCCCACCCTACGGTTGAGATCATAACTCCTGCCATTCCCATATCTTTCAACTGGTTAATGAGTTCCCCTGCTATTTGAATACAATGCTTTAACCTGTCCGGTGCTTTCTGAATCCCCCTTATCATCTCGGAGGGGATGGAGATGTTCTTGATGTTTCGATCGATGTAGCGTGCCATTCCAACAGACTTTAGAAGGAGAACAGTCGGGATCACAGCAACTTGGCTTGTATCTATTCGTTTAATGAACTGCTGGAATTGGTGAAGGTCAAAGACTGGGGTAGTAACGACAAATTCCACCCCAGCCTCTATCATCTTTTGAAGGTTCTCTATCTCCGTGTCTAGGCCACTGCCGACCGCGCCCGCGTTAATAGTCGAACCGATAAAGAACTCTGGTGCACTTGAAAGCTCTATCCCTGCCATATCCCTGCCCCTTTGAAGCTTTTGAATCGTCTCCACTAGTTGTATCAGGTCTAAATCGTATACAGCCTTTGCCTGGGGATGATCACCATATCGGATATCTTCGCCCGAGACGGCCATGATATTAGGTATTCCTAAAGCAGCCGCAGCAAGGACGTCTCCCTGTAGGGCCAACCTGTTTCGATCCCGACAACATACCTGAAAAACCGTCTCAAAACCGTTCATTTGAAGAAAGACACATCCGCCGAGAGAACTTGCCTTCATTACGGAGTTGGCCATTTCAGGTATCACAAGCGCATCTAAGCGACCCTTTACCTGGTTGGCATTCTTCAAAAGACGAGAGAAGTCAGCACCTTTAGGCGTTTCAAATTCACCCAGCACGATATGTTCACCAGATTCTATCTTTTCCTTTAGCGGCATATTACAAACCTCCGAGTTTGTGGGCTAATTTATTGATAGCGTTGGAGATAGCCATTTCAAGGTCCTCAATTCCAAAGGACTTTACGTGATAGTAGAATATCCTCTGCTGGCGAATCCTGCTTTCGAGTTCTGGCGTATTGACTTCAGCACAGATAATGATCGGGAGGTCCCTCACCATACCTTTGATAACAGAAATAAATCCGCAATCCTTCTCCAAAAGTGCAGCATCCAAGACCAGGACGTCTATACTCTGGCTCTGGAGGGTCAAGAGAGTCTCTTTTAAGGTTCCCGCAAGCATAACCCTGTAGCCCCTTTTGGTCAAAAATGAATGGAGTTCAGACGAAATCGCCTCCACTGGTTCAGCAAAAAGGACTGTCCTCTCTTTTTTCATAAAGCAAGCCCTTTGATCGTAACTGTTCAGGGGGTAAAGCTTTTCTTAAAGCGACTTGGCGGAAGCCTTTGTTTTTCCATGAGTCGAGAGTAGGGGAAACCAGAACCACCACGGTTCACCCCGCTAGAAAAACCTCACCTCGTGAACAGTGACCTATGATCTTGTGATATCAGATATGGACTCGAATCTGTTCTCTTTTAGAGCAATGTTGGTGCCTAATCTAAAAAAATAGTTAGACGAGATATTTCAAATGGTTATGTTGTGTGGTTAATCAAGGGAGAATTTAGGACATGAGTAATTTTGTAACACATATGACGATTAAGTCTGTATAACATTGTGATTATACAGGACTTTTTTCAGTTGCGAGGATAGCTCGCTTGATGTTACAAAATTACACGTCCATCATCCAGAAAGAAGCGGGAGACATAACTGTTCACGGGGGTGAAGCTTTTCAACAGGTCCTGAAGGGTTCTTAGAAGGTTGGAACTCGGTCAAGAAAGGTTATACCTCTTTATTTTCAGCCCTAATGTCTTGCGATTTATACCGAGTATCTTTGCAGCCAGAGTCTTCTTCCCTCTGGTTCTCTGCAACACAAATCGGATATACTTCTTCTCCAGTTCTTCCAGGCTGAGAAGCTCTTCGGAAAATATCTGAAACTCTCCCTGCCTCTGCGAGATATACGCAGGCAGATTGCTAGCGCGTATTACGTCCGTATCTTCCAGGACAAGAATGCGCTCTATGATATGTTTGAGTTCTCTCACATTTCCCGGCCAAGCGTACTCTTTCAGTATCTCAATAGCCTCGGGTGAGACCTCAGGGATGGGCTTTTTTATCTTCTGACTGAATTGGTTAAGAAAGTGGTCTATAAGGAGGGGGATATCCTCCTTTCTTTCCCTTAGGGGAGGAAGATGAATGGGTACCACACTGAGACGATAATAGAGGTCTTCTCTGAAGGTTCCAGCTTTAATCGAATCATGGAGATCCTTATTGGAAGCAGATATGATCCTTATATCCAGTTTGATCTTCTTCTGATCTCCTACCTTCATGAATTCCCTTTCCTGGATCACCCGTAGAAGTTTTGCCTGAGTTGTCAGACTTAAGTTGGAAATTTCATCGAAGAAAAAGGTTCCATGATTAGCCAGCTCAAAAAGACCGTGTTTTGTGTGTATCGCTCCAGTAAATGAACCCTTAACATGACCAAAAAGTTCACTCTCTAGGAGTGTCTCAACAAGGGACGAACAGTCCACCGCCACAAATTCCTTATGACTCCGATTACTGTTTACATGAATTGCTCTGGCTACCAATTCCTTCCCTGTTCCGCTCTCTCCTGTAATAAGTACAGTGCTGTCCGTAGGTGCTACCCTGAGTATCTTATCGAATATCTCCTTCATGGGAGGGCTCTGGCCGACGATCAGGTGTTTGCTCGATTCAATCTTGAGCCCAAATTTATTTACTATAGACTTTTTGGATACCGTATCAGTCGGTTTAATCTTATTTATAGCGACCTCCAGATCATCGATCCGAAATGGTTTGACCAGATAATCCAAAGCTCCGAGTTTAATACATTGAACGGCCGTATCTATGGTTGGGTAACCGGTAATCATGATGACCCTTGTATCAGGATGTTTAACCCGTATCTCCTTCAACACCTGTATACCGTCCATATCCTCCATGCGAATATCAAGGAGGACAAGATCAAATCTGCTGTGCGCTAAAAGACTAAGGGCCTCACTACCATTTGCAGCCAGGACAGAACTGATCCCTCTATTTCTGAGAATTCTATCGATTCCGTTACGGACAACAGGCTCGTCGTCTACAACCAGCACTCGATTTATATTGTTAAAAGAGTTCATAACAAAAGAACCCCTACCAAAGAATAGTAACATTTTTGCGTTTTTAAACAACGTAACAGCCGCATTAAACTCAAGCTGAATGCGCGATTCACGATACGTGAACCGTCACCCCTTCTTTTATGACCGGCAACAGTATTCTGAACGTCGTACCTTCATTGGGAACACTTTCCACATCGATAGTGCCACGATGTGCTTCAACAATGCCCTTTACTATTGCAAGACCCAGACCCGTGCCAACAACCTGCCGTGTTTTTGGATGCTTCACCCTATAAAACTTATCAAAAATTTTTGGTAGCTCCTCTGGTTCGATCCCCACGCCGGTATCCGAAACCTTTATCTCCATGTACTCACCAAGCCCCCTGGCACTCACATTCACTAGACCTCCATCAGGGGAATAATTGATAGCGTTGATAATCAAGTTGTTGAAGATCTCTTGTACGTTTTTGGGATCGCCCTGCACCGGCTTCATGTTTTCGCATGAATACGAGAGAGTTATACCCTTTTCTTTTGCTATCGGTTCCATCGTGCTCACTACATCCCGTATGATCTCTTCCACATCTATGGGAACCTGGTGCTGGACATACCTCCCCTCCTCAATTCTGGCCACGTCAAGGAGGTCATTTATTAATCTAATGAGTTGATCTATCTTCCTTAATCCCCTGCTTATGAAATCCCGCTGCTTTTCCTGTAACGGGCCTGTCAATCCTTCTAAAATAACGGTGTTCAACTGTCTGAGAGAAATAAGCGGGCTCCGCAGTTCATGAGCTACCATATTGACAAAATCCGATTTCATCTGGTCCAGTTGTTTGAAGGCGGTGATATTATCAAAGACTGTCACTGTTCCCACCACACTATTGTCAGGACTGAGTACTGGTGCTGACATGATCCGCAGCACATTCTTGCCAACACTTATCTCCTGAGAGATGGACTCTCTTTCAGAGCATTGGCCGGACAGAATATTCTTGAGAGTTGTCAAGAGGGCCTCATCATTAATGATAGAGGTTAAGGCCACGGGGTTTTCTATATCTCCAGGCACTTCCAGCAATCTCATCAATGCAGGATTGTGGAGTACTACCTCTAGATTACGGTTGGTTACCATTACACCATTGGCCATACAGTTAATTATGGTCTTTAGTCGACTCTTCTCCATATGCAGGTCATAAAGGTTTCGTATATTTTTCTCTTGAAACGATCTAGCTTTTTGTTCGAGCCTCCTCTTTTCAGAGGCCCTGTTCACCGTCAAGAGAAACTGGTCGACCTGGAAAGGCTTAGTAATGAAATCATAAGCACCTTTCTTCATGCACTCCACGGCCGTGTCAACGGTTCCATGGCCAGTAATAATAATGACAGGTATGTCTGGATATTGGTCACGGGCCTTTTCAAGAACCTCTTCTCCACTCATGACAGGCATTTTCAGATCGAGAAGGATGATATCCACCTCTTCCCTTTTGAGGATATCCATGGCCTCCTGTCCATTTTCTGCAGACACGACCCCATAGCCTTTTCCGGTTAACACCCGCTGGCACCCTTCCCTGACAATCTTCTCGTCGTCTACCACTAAAACTTTGATTTCTTCGTTCATGATTCATCCAATCCAATGAAAACATCCTCTTCGATGGGTTGTTCTCTCAATTTACGAGGGAGCTCGATGATAAAATTGGTCCCTCCTTCGGGTGGACACTCAAAATCGATTCTACCCCCGTGCAACTTAATGATATTTTGGGTAATGCTCAAACCGAGTCCTGTGCCCTTCCCCGTCGGTTTAGTGGTAAAAAACATATCGAATATCTTGTCCCGGAATTCTTCTGGAATGCCCGGCCCGGAGTCAGCAACGGAAATGATAAACCTTTGTTGCTCCGCCTCATATCGAGCCTTGATATCCAATCTCCCTCTCCCCTCCATTGCGTCGGCTGCGTTGATGAAGAGGTTTGTAAAAACCTGCTGAAGCTGACCAATATCCCCTATCATTTCAGGCATATTACTTTGTATATCCTTCTTCACCTCGATATTTTGGAATGACGCCTGGTTGATCAATAGATTGAGGCACTGTTCTATCAATCTCTCTAAACTAAAAAAGGATACCTTACCTATCGATTTGCGACTGAACTCTAGTAAGTCCGATACGATCCTTTTGCATCGAAGTGTTTGTTGAATCATTTCCTCTAAATCGTCCAAAGACTGAGGATCATCCTTAAGGTTTTCCTTGAGCAACTCAGCATAGATCAGAATACCTGATAATGGGTTGTTTATCTCGTGTGCTACTCCAGCGGCCATTCTCCCTATAGATGCGATCTTATCCGATTGGATCAGTTGAAGCTGGGCTTCTTCCAATTCCCTTCGCATCTTCAGTATTTCTCGCATATCGGTGAACACCCCCACGCTTCCCATCTCTTTTCCATCAACACGTATAATCGAGGCGGACAGTGTCACTGGTATCTTTTCACCATCTTTAGTTGTTATGAACATACTGGTGGGGTTCAGTTTATCAGGAGGACCGTATTGGCTACTCCGCATCTTTTTCATATTTTCTCTTGCCATCTCTATGTCATAAAAACTGCTCAAGTGTCCTTTGTTGATGATCTCCTGAGCCGAATATCCAGTCAGTCGTTCCATACCTTCATTAAAGATAAGGACCTTTCCTTTTGTATCCACCACAACGATCCCGTCCACAGTACTCTGGATTACGTTTTGAAGGAATGTGTTCGATTTTCGCACTTCATGCTCGAGCTTGATCCTATCAGTTACGTCCCTTGAGGCCTCCACCAATTGAACGGTTTCGCCGTGATCATTTAGTATAGGAGAGACTGTGATGACATCAAACCGCTGTTCCCCGTTTTCATCCCGGTATTCGTGAATCGTGCTGATTACCTCTTTTTCTTTTTTAACCTTTTCCAGATAACATATCCTGCCATCTTCGCTGCACGGCTTATCCAAACCGTACCTCACCTCGTAACAGTATCTACCCACAACCTCCTCAGATCTGAAACCGTATTCCCTGAGAAAGGTCTGGTTTACCGCTTCAATGGTGTTGTCCCTGTTTACCACCATAACTCTATATGGCAGGGAATCCAGTATGGTCTGGGTGTACTTCTTCTTTTGTTCTTCGTACAGCCTACGTTCCCTTTCAAACGCGACCTTTTCGCTTTCGACCAGGAACAGATCCCATAGAATCCTCAAGATTCCTGCAGACCTGTGATCGATTAAAGCAACCCCTGAAGGCTTTGTACGAAGGATTTCTTTCCTGACCTCCTCACGTCCGGTAAGTTCAAGGATAAGATTAAGACCTTCAAGTTTGTACAGCTCCTTAAAATCGTTGGTAGTAAAGAGGTTAAGATCCCTGGCGTAAACCAGGCCTGGTGAGTTTTCGTTTGAACTTGCCACTCCCAGAATCTTCATGTTTATCCGGGACAGGCGATCCTTGTCCAGGATTTTGAGAAGGAAATAACATACCTTTCCGCCGCCTACAATGGCCACATTAAGGGGATTTTTCGACATTTTCTCCTGGATACCTTCAAGTATCCTATTTGAGGTGAAATCTGTCGTTGATTCCGACATGGTCCTATCAAGAATCAAATTCGTTAGTCGGCAAGATTTCAGAGCCTTGCAGATTCCGTCTTTTCACGTCGGCCCCGTGAGGCCTTCGGTCTCGTACAGGGCCAGCGTAGAAATATGGTGTCGGTTGTCAGTAGCCGGTTAATTGGCACTGACCACCGACGAGGCCTTTTGTTCTCTGTTGCTGTATATGTCATACGCGCTCTGAACGAAGCTTATTACTGCCTCCCAGGCAAGGCGAAGCGAAGAATCTCTCTAGATGTTCCGCTTACACTCATTATCACCTTTTGACCAATTGAATTACGAATTCGGTACTGCCTTGTTTTGCTCACTTAGTATAATGGCGGTATCGCAAAAGGTTGTTTTGTGATCGGTATTGAGCGATCGTGAATCCCAAAATTGCTCACGGAGAGAAGAAGATTAAACTTTTTGTAACAATTTAGGTTTTGAAAAAAATTGTCGCAGGAGGATGCTCCTCCTGCCGGGTCTCACCATAGTGAAAAAAGTTAAGAGTGAAAGATGAAAATGCATTCCTACATATAAATCCTTCACTTTCCACTCTTCATTATTCACTCTTTGATACGACGCCGTCCAGCCGCGACCGAATAGTCCCCTTTCAAAGAGCCAAACTGTTACAAATTTTTGCCGTACCGTCCCGTGGTAGCAACGAGTGAAAAGGGTTTCATCCCTTCCTCCCCTTCTAATGGGGAGAACGAAGGTTGCTGCGGTTTCCCCCTGTCAAGTCAAAGGTCTCTCCGCCAGGCCATTCCGAGAAAAGCCTCACCTCGCGGGGAGTTGCTAAATCCCAAGAGGTAAATACATGCTATGTCATCTAAGTTATGACAGGATATTTAAATTATAACAGAACCGATTTCTTAAAGAAAGAGATTTCTGCCTTTTTTGAGGTGGTATAAGCTGGCAACTTGGCGGGCTTGTGAGTCCAAATGATTCGGACGAGGGGGATGACTGGATCACAAGTGGACGGTGTTAGACCGTGTTGCTACCGTTATTCTCTATCTCGAGCCTAAACCCTCTCTGTGTAAATAGCCTTAAACAGGCATCCACGGCCTCGGGGTCGTAAAGGATCCCTCTATTCTTTGATATCTCCTCTAATGCTTTGTCCACGCCTAAGGCCGGTCGATATGGTCGATGAGACGCCATCGCCTCAACAACGTCAGCTACACCTAAGATCCTTGCTTCCAGCAGAATCTCCGCACCTTTAAGCCCTCTAGGATACCCTGATCCGTCCATTCTCTCGTGATGCTGAAGCACTATTTGGGCCACCGGCCATGGGAAATCAATCTCCTTCAATATATCATAACCGACCTGGGGATGAGATTTTATCAGCCTGAATTCGACTTCTGTTAACTCACCGGGTTTGCTCAGAATCTCGGCAGGCACAGAGATCTTCCCAAGATCATGAACAACCCCCGCCATACGGATTCCATCGATCTGCTCCTCTGAAAGACCCATCTCAGTAGCTATGGCACGGGCAAGATTAGCCACACGCCGTTGGTGACCGGCAGTGTACGGATCCCTCGTTTCGACTGTCAACGCTATGACCTGGATGGTTCCCCCCATTGCCTTTCGGAGCTTTTCCATGCTCTGTTCCAATTTTCTCTGTGCCTGCTTGTATTTGGTAATATCTCTAATGATCCCTTGGTATTCTAGAATACTTCCATCACTGGCTCTCCGCACACTCGAAGTGAGCAGGCAGTCTATCTCCGTTCCGTCCTTCCTGCGAAGCCTCACCTCATAGTCTCTAAGAAATGACGTATCCTCTATTACCTCCTGGAATTTAAGCCACTCATCAGGATTGGCATATATCATTCGGATGTTCATACCTATCATCTCTTTTCTGGTATACCCGAAGGTATCTAATGCGGCCTGATTGACGTCAACTAAACTACCATCCCTGGTAGTTATATAGATTGCGTCCCTCGAATCCCTGAAAAGGGTGTAGTACCTTTCCTCGCTCTCCCGGAGTGCCTCTTCTGCCCGCTTGTTGTCGGTAATATCGCGAGCAATGGCAAATACAATATCCCGTCCTTTCTGATGAATCTTACTGGCAGTCAAATGAACATTTACTAGCGTTCCGTCTTTGCGACGCCATACCCGTTCTCCTAACGTAATCGCTCCGTGCATCAAAATACGCTTTATGTTAGCATCAATACTGTCCCTGTCGTGTGCCACAAAGTCATAGACTGATAATTTGCGTACCTCATACAACTGGTAACCAAGGAGATTCAGGAATGCAGCATTTGTTTCCAGTACCTGCTTCGTTTCGGGATCAAACATATAAATGGCCTCCACTGATTGTTGGATGAGCATCTTATAGCGTTCTTCGGTTTCATGGAGGGCCTCCTCGGTTCGTTTAAGGTCAGTGATGTCCATGAAGTTTCCAAGAACCGCGCGCCTCCCCTTATAATAGATAGAAGTAACCCTCTCCATGACCCACAAGGTCTTACCCTCCTTGTTAACAACCCTGAATTCATAGGGGGAATATCTCTCCCCTTTCAGCATCTTCACAGCGTTTTCCCTTACCTTAGGAGTGTCATCACTAAGGACGAGTCTAAGAGAATCCATCCCCAATAATTCCTGTTCGCTATACCCGGAGAGTTTCTGGAACTGCGGGTTGACAAGCTTGAACTTTCCGTCCTGGACAATGTATAAACCAATTGGGGAGCTGACGAATAGGGCCTTGAACAATTCCTTCGCCTGGTTTTGCTGGGTTTCTAACTTTTTGCATCTGTATGTAAGCTCATCTCTTGGGCTACCTCGGTCTTTCATCTTTTGGCCTCCCAACTCTGATGGTTTCGTGAAAAGCCGTTTTGCGATCAACATTGATGTAATTGTTCACGGGATGAAGCTTTTCTTTACCCCATGAACAGTTTACACATTGAGCAATTTTGGACCCTTTACGAGACCATCATATTTATTGCCAATAAAAAACGGTGTATCACCAGTTTGCCCCATTAAAAAACCTCCGTGCAGGAGCACGGGCCCCGTAAGAGACCGAAGGTCTTACGAAGGCCGTCTGGAATTCTAATGGGGTTTGCTGGTAGGATCCCGCCATAGGTTACAGCCTTTCAAGAAAACCATCTTGGAACGATCGCTCCATGGGCTCGCGGATAGGGAAGAATCAAAGAGAATCTTATAAAACTTTAAATCGAGATGTAAAAGAAAAAAGTATCAGAGTTCTGAACTAGTCTAAATTCTCTCAAGGCGTATTAGAGAAAATAGTGATCAGACCCATTCCCATTTTGGTATTGACAACTGAGTACCATGCCAATACATTAAGTTTAAGGGCTGTATGATCTTTCACTTGTTACACTATTGGAGCGAACGATTAGAACAGATTTCTTGAAACTGTTCACAAGGTGAAGCTTTTCTTGAAACGACTTGGCGGAGATCTTTACCTATTCCGTGAGTTGAGAGCGGAGGGGGCAGAGGATCCCCGGCTCTCAACTCACTGAAAAGCTAGGTTTGAAGACATCGAAGTGTAGGCCCCGTTAGAAAAGCTTCCCCCGTAAAGAGTTTCCATTTTTTTTTCGCATCCACTTAGTTGGTCGTTTGTAACTTATGCATCGGCCAGCAGGGTATCTTCTTCCGCGAGCACCCCAAAATGTATACAAAAAGATATCCCCTGACTGGTCTTCAATTTTATAAGGCTGAACTTTCACTTTTTTCTGAATAAGCCATGGAACCTGGGGAAGTCATAGAATATTTTCATCGAAAACAGATACTTTGCGCTGTTATCATTGACAAGAAGAAAAACAAATATCAATTGATTAATGAAAACAATCGTGAAGTTAGTATGTCGGAGAACCGTTTTATCCATGTCTCCCAAGACCGACTCGATCTCAAGATGGGTCGTGACCGACTGGTAAGACGTTTAAACGAGATCGCCAGCAGAAGAAGAGAACTTCAAATGGAAATAAATATTAAGGAATTGTGGGAGGTAGTCTATGAAGAAGCAGCATGGTTTGACGTTCGTACACTGGCAGAACTCTCCTTTGGCGGGGAGATAACAGATGACCACATATCGGCTGTAAGGCGCGCAATCTTCGAAGATAGAATCTATTTCAAGTTCGACATAGACAGATTCTATCCAAACTCCCCAAGATTGGTGGAACAGATTAGGATACAAATTGAAGAGGAAGAGAAAAGGATACAAGCCGTAGAACAGGGGGCAAGATGGCTAAAACAGGTTCATGAGGCAAAAGGGGGGGAGTTCCCTGGAGTTGATAGTGAAACAGTAGAGGTTCTTAAGTCTTACTACCTCTTCGGAAAAGAGAGTCCTCATTATGCATTTGCAAAGGAGATACTCAAGCGGGCCGGTCTGGATATCGAGGAAGGTCCCTTCTACATATTAACCAAACTCGGTATATGGAGTCACGACGAGAATCTCGATCTTCATCGGTACCAAATCACCAATGAATTCTCACCTGAAGTCATTAAAGCAGCAGAGGAGCTCTTTCTAAACGCCCGCCATGGCTACCATAATCACGCTTATCGACGAGACCTTACCCATCTTAATCTTATAACCATCGATGGACAGGCTACACAGGATTTCGATGACGCCCTAAGTGTGGAACAGGAGGAAAATGGATGTCGAATAGGAATCCACATTACCGATGTGTCACACTTCATACCAAAGGGGAGCGTATTGGATCAGGAGGCACTAGTCAGGGCAAGCTCCATATATATGCCAGATGCCCGCATCACAATGCTTCCTCCATGTCTTTCTGAGGATCTTTTCAGCTTGAGGAAGGGCGAAGATCGTCCGGCGATAAGTATCATGGCTCATTTAGACGACACAGCAAGAGTCGTCGATTATGAAATATTCCCCAGTATCATCCGCGTAAGTCGACAACTTACATACTTTGACGTCAATCAAATAATAGAAGATGACCACGACCTTGCGCTTTTATACAGAATGGCTCAAAAACTGCTTAGGAAGCGAATCCATGCTGGTGCAATTCAATTGAATATTCCTGAAATATATATTCGGGTAGACGAGCAGGGCGAGATTGTACTGAAGCAGGTAAACCAGGAAAACCCAGGCCGCACGTTAGTCTCGGAATGTATGGTTCTGGCCAATTGGCTCGCCGGCAACTTTTTAAAGGATCATGATCAGCCTGCCATCTATAGATCACAAATGGAGCCTCGTCAAAGGCTGGTTACCGGTAACGGCGGATCCCTCTATCAAAACTGGATGCAACGAAAATTCCTAAATCGTGTTATCCTCGACCTGGAACCACAACCCCACAGCGCTCTGGGCCTCGATGTTTATGTTACCTTCACATCCCCTATTAGGAAATATTTCGATCTCGTAACTCAGCGTCAATTACGTGCTGTCCTGGGATTGGAGGACTCTTACACAAAAGATGAGCTTCGCCATATCGTGAATCTCCTTGAACAGCCACTTAGCCAAATAATGCAGATCCAGATAAGGCGTACCCAATATTGGATCCTAAGGTATCTTGAACGGAAGATAGGAGAAAAAGAGGAGGCCTTAGTCCTCGATAGGCAACGCAATCATTATCTAATCCTGTTAACAGCCTATTTGATTGAGACCTCGCTTCCCTTAACTTGTGGACTGGATTTGAGACCAGAAGACAGGATCGAAGTAACTATAAAACGTGTTGATGCCAGGTCGGGTACCCTTACTGTAGCTGTTTAAACTTGTTACCTAAATTCCATAAAAGACAGGGCACCACAAGGATTGCCAAATCTCGTCGTATATACTTTAGGGACAAGTACCCGTACCAAGGAAGAATTCCTCGAGCTTATACATCACTATCACATTGAAGCTGTGGTAGACGTACGGAGCTTTCCTCAGAGCAGATTCGACCACTTTAAAAAATACAACCTGGCAAGGATACTAAGGGAGGATGGGTATACGTATATCTACTTGGGTAAGGAATTAGGTGGATTTCGAAAGGGTGGCTATCTATCCTATACTCTTACTACTTCATACCAGTCAGGCATATTCCAGCTGGAAGAGGTCGCCAGGGAGAGTACCACTGCCTTTATTTGTGCGGAAAGGTTTCCCTGGAAGTGTCATAGACGTTTTATCGCCTCAAGCCTGGAAGAGAGGGGATGGGAGGTGATACATATAATCGATAAGGATAGGGTCTGGAGATATCAAGGATTGACTAAATAACCCAAGTTTCGCACCCTAATATATACAAAACAATACAACACGCCGTTTTTCCACAAACGCTTTTTACGGAAAAAAATATCACTCGTTTGAAAGATCTTGATTCCCTTAAAAAAGGCCATGTTGCGAACGACTTTGAGCAATCTTGGAAAAGGATTCAGGAGTTGTATGTATATTCCCTTTGTTTACAGGTGCGAAACTTGAGTAAAAAAACTGAACGAAACATGAGATGCTTCGTAGAACTTGAGGACAATGTTTCGAAATGGAAGATAAGACTAAAAAGAATGGCTCAATCGAATATAAGGATGTGGTTACAGTCTTCTTATCCCGCAGGAACAAGATCTTGATCTTGCGGCGAAGCGAGAAAGTCGGTACATATAGAGGATCCTGGGCAGGCATCAGTGGTTATCTGGAAAAGTCACCAATAGAACAGGCGTATACGGAAATCCTTGAGGAAACAGGTCTTACGGCACAAGATGTGATCTTGATCAAGGAAGGAGATCCTGTCCTTGTGTTGGATCGGGAAAATCAGAGGGCATGGCGTGTTCATCCCTTTCTCTTTGCAGCAAAATACCCAGAGAAGATACGACTCGATTGGGAAAATGTTGAGATGCGCTGGGTTCGACCCGATGAGCTGAAATATTTTAATACTGTGCCTGATCTTGACAGGGCTCTCGAAAGTGTTTTCAAAGAATGAATTCCGTAATCGAAGACCGTCTTGCTGCCATTGAACAGGACAAGAAACGGGGTGCAGTTCAACTGGCAGCAGAAGCCATCCGCGTCCTTATGCTGGCCAGCCACGAAGTCTCTGCGCCTGACACTCCGCAATTCCTTTCAAAGATGAAGGAAATTGTTCTCAGAATATCCAAGTGCCGACCATCCATGGCCCCGCTCACCAACTGGGGATTGATCTTCTATGAACGTCTTCTCGATAGCATATTGCCGGATTTCACGCCAGTAGAAGCCGCAAACGCGGCAGAAAGGATAGGGCTTCAGCTTCTTGAAGAACAAAACGCCATTCTCATGAAGATGGTTGATGTGGCACGCTCTCTTCTCCGCTCGGAAAAGGTTATACTGACCTTGAGCTATTCATCCACAGTAGAAGCCATCCTAAGCCAGGCTGCCCCACTGGCATGTCAGATCATAGTGGCCGAATCCCGGCCCCTGCTTGAAGGGAGAAGGCTGGTTCTCAACCTTAAGGAGAAGGGTTTTTCCGTTCGTTGCATCACGGATGCGGAAGTTTCATATTTTGTCCGTGACGTGAGTCTTGTCCTGTTGGGAGCCGACTCTATTTGTAACGATCTAAGTGCAATAAACAAAGTGGGGAGTCTTGCTGCAGCACTTGCCGCCCAGGAATACAAAAAACCCTGTACGATCGCTGCCGACACCTTAAAGATAGATCCACTACATTCATCGGAGACTATTGAGCTGGAAGAGAAGACAGGGGATGAGGTCTGGCCAGAACACCCCCACCTCTGCATTAATATCTACTTTGAGCCGATTCCAAGACACCTAATTACCTCATATATTACAGAGAAGGGGGTTTTTGATGCTGATCGTATGTTTCTGGAAGTAACGCGCTGGAAGGAATTACGTGAAAAAATGATGATGGGTCACATAACTGGTTGACCGTACCTCCCCCTGTAACTTAGAAGAAGGTACATACATACATCTTTCTGAAGAGCCAAGGTGTGACGGTCTCGTGAAAACTCGTTTTGCGAACACTATTGAGCAATTTAATCCCAGGATTGCTCACCGAG
>DTYH01000242.1 GCA_012961955.1 Desulfobacterales bacterium
GGAAGGCCATCGCCGCCACACCAGTATGTTGGACGGGAATTTGATGCAAACCATGCCCAATTGCGCCAAGATCGGGTTTACAGGTACGCGCACTATCGCTGGAAGGAGCAAAAGTAAGACGCACGAGATCTTCGGCGATTACATCGATCAGTATACCATTGGGTCATCTCAGAGGGATGGCTTCACGCTCAAAATTCTCCGTGGGGGTCGCAGGGTCAGAGCCAGGGTAGGAGGTGGAAGGTGCCTGGATAGTTTTTTGCTCAGATCACGCACATAAGAGGAAGGAGAGTTCATCCGGCGCAAATATGGAAACGCGGTGAATATCCTGGAGGCAAGGTACCTCATTCAGGGAAAGGCCGAAGATATTCTGTTCCATTATTTCGCAAACATGGTGCCCAGGTGGCTTAAGGCCCAGGGCCGTGACGGTGAGGCGCAGGGCAGCAATTCGATATTATTAGGCCTTTATTAGTGCCAAGGACAACCTTCTGAAAAGGTTTGGGCTTCTGACACGCATCTTCTTGAATTATACGAGGATCAGCAAAAGGAAGTGGACGACGAGACACGCTTTCTGTCATCGCCCGAAAAAACATGGATACGTAGAGCGATCTTCAGTTTGCAGGCATTACATCAGGCAATCACAATGATCCCGCCTCATATGAAGAGCGCAGGGACAAGAATAAGCACGAGGTTCTTGGGGGAAAAGACGCCAGATTTAAAAAGCACTGACCCAGGATAAATCTGCCTTTGTCATAGTTAAAACCATGCTGGTAGTTGGATTCGACGCACAACTCGAACAGGCGATGTACCTTGATCGTTTTATACAGGGGCATGATTTGCTTAAGGCAATCGCCCGAGTAAACCGGCGCTATCCGGGAAGGACCTACGGGCTCGTAGTAGACTATTTGGGAGCGGGTGATCGGTTGACCGAGGCACTCGCCACGTATTCAAAGGCGGATATCAAGAGGGCGTTCGTCAATATCGAGGATGAGTTGCCAAGGCTCGATGGTTGGCATGACAGGGTCTTGTCTTTGTTCCGGGACAGGAGGGTTGAGGAACTTACAGAGAGCATGGGTATCATCCTTCCACGTCCTGGGGCCTTACCTTATATCCATGAGATCAAAGCTGCTCGGCTTTATTGACAAAGCTGCTTCGAATCTCTATCGGGATCCCCAACTAAAGATTGCAGGAGTTGGCAGCAAGGTACGGCAGCCCATTGATGAACATATTATTGCTGAGGGTATGGATCCCAAAATTCCGCCCGTTTCGACCTTAGACAGGGATTTTGAGAAAGAAGTTGGGAGCATTGAATCGAAAAAACCTCAGACCCGGGAGATGGAGTATGCCATTAAACACGTATTGAAAAAGACTTCAATGAAGACCCGGCCTTTTACAAGAAACTCAGCGAGCGGTTAAAAGCCGTCCTGAATGCCTTCCGGGATAACAGGGAGGTCGTGGCAGAAGAGCTTAGAAAATTCATCGAGGAGGCCAGCGACTGCCCCCGAGAAGACCGGACAGATTCAGATCCAAATACCCATTTTTAGGAATCCTGCTTGAGGAGGAGGGAAAAGTGCCGGATGCTCAGAAAATGAACGGGTTCTGTGAAGATGTAATTGACATGGTGGACCATATTCGGCAGGAGATTGCGGTCGTGGATTTCTGGCCAGCAGGAAAGCACAAAATTATAAACTGGATCATTAATGAAGTGGATGATCTTGATCTGATCCCTTTTGAGAAACGGGGGAAGGTTGCAGATCCTTTTACGGATCTGGCCAAAGCGATTCAGACATGGTTGGTCGCGTCATGACAGAGACCGGGAAGACAAATCATTTTGGGTATATCGTCAAACGATCCAACCGTAAACCCGTCGGGATCACGATTGAAACGAACGCGTCTGTTATTGTAAAGGGATCCTCTTCATGTAAACTCAGATGAAATCGAAAAGTTCGTTTTGGGCAAGCGGATTTCGATCCTCAAAAGCCCTCTCAAAACGCACAACTCAGTCGAGAAAAGCCAAAAAGGGAGTTTGTCAATGGGGAGGGATTCTTATACGTTTCTAGAAGCTAATCTTTGAGATATCTCAGTGGAACACGTAATTCAGAGCCCCATAAGAGACAACGAGACTGGACACTTCGTTTAAGGCATGGCTATGCTGAACTTGATGAGTGACAGAAGCGTAATGCAAGAAAGCACTTCGTCTCTTGACACACGCGAATAACGGAAGAAAAGCTAACGGAGCGCATTCCACAGTATGATCAAAGGATTGGAGTGGAAGTTGAAAAATTCAGAGTTTCAAGTCTTGGCCACCGTTGGGCATCACTTAGCCGCGACCGTGTGATCAGCTTCAATTGGCCCTCCGTGACGGCACCCATACGGATCTTCGACTACATTTTGGTTCATGAAATGATCCACATGACAGAGCCTCGACATTCAAGGGGGTTTTGGCGGACGGTACCCCGTGTAGTTCCAGATTATGGAGAACACGCCCGCTGGCTTCGTAGAGATGGCGCGGATTTGGGTTTATAGTTTTATCATGAGAAAATGGGTTCGGTAGATGAGGGTGGGCACCGCCTAGGATCTGCATGAGGTTGTGATCGTAAGACTAGGTTCTGTTACGCACATCCGTGGACAGGACTCTTATACACGTTTTGTTTAAGCGTCCCCTTTCTCTTTCACGGAGACGAGCTCTCTGGAATAGTTAATGATATATGCAGATGTGCCCTCGTTTCTGCAACTGGATAGTGAAAAAACGGTTAGAGTAGATTCCTACGTATTTTTTTCTGTTATGTCTCAAAACATGAAAAGAGAAAGTCAGGGAAATGTTGCCGCGAGGAGCTTATATTGTCTCAGAAATGCCTCGATCTTTGCCTCACGATTCCTGAAGTCGTTACAGGAAGTCACTCGACGATAACGTGCGTACTGCTTGACCCAGTGGCAGTATACTCCCTCACTCTGGACAAAGTAATGACGTAAACCTATGACCTCACGAATCTTATCCAAAAAGTCTTTTCTGTTTCTTTGTCGACTTCCGATCGCCCCGCGATCGGTGATTGGTGTCAATTGCAACAAGGAAAGGAGACCTGAAACTAGCTTAAATAGCAGGTTGTCAAGGCAAATCTACAAGTTGATGAATTGGTAGGGGCAAGAAATAATAATTGTAACACCTTAGCCTTTTGAAACAAACCAAAACAGAAGGTGGACACCGGATATGCGATGCAGGACGCAAGACCCAGGACAAATGGTGCATTCGGCGGGAACATATGGCACGCAGTTATTTGGTGTTCCGGAAGGTTAGTAATAATGGTTTTTCCCAAATATTGTAGGGTGGGGTTTCCACAGTTATCCGGGTAACATTTTATAAGCAGCACCAAATATAGGTGCATTTTATATGATGCCACCGAAATCGCAGTGGTGTAAAACCCACCGCCCTACGAGTATTCGTAAATCATAAAGGTTATGGCTGTTTCCGGTATATTGGATTTTGCACCTATCTGGCAAAGTCGGCAAATCAGCTCAAACGTTTCGGCAAGCCGGTGATGGTAACCTTTGCCGTGGGAATGAATCGAGACCGGAGGCCATGGTCTGGTATACGTAATGGCGGAAGCAAAACATCTGGCTTCGGTGACCCGATCAAAGCGGACGGTCCGGAAAGATATGTCGCTCCCTTCAGCCATGTCGTCGATTTGTTTAAAAGGGAAGGGGTGAAGAATGTTGCCCGGTTCCTTCACGCGGATTTTGAGTCCGTTCCCGAAGCGCACTGGAACGCCATCTGGAAGCGCTACCCGGGTGATGACTACGCCGATTGGGTGGATGTAAGCGTTTACAAGCCCGAGTACAACAACGAGGATTGGTTGAGTTTCGACACCATCACGGGGCCAGTGTGCAGAACCCTTACAGGCTTTTCCCGGACAAACCACTTATGCTTCAGAGTGTGGGAGAATGGCCGGATAAGGGCGATAAGGCAACGTGGTACAGGTATATGTCGAGGTCAGCTCGTCGTGAGCCTCTACGCTTTCGCACCGTTAACCTTGCCGACGGGAACCCTGTCTGATCGGGTAAAGTTGTAACGGGTCAACCTTACCCAGCTCTCAACATATAACAGAGAGATACGATATAATGCCTGTTGCAAAAGGAGTTGCAATCCAACCAATGGCAATATTTCTAACCATCCTTTTATTGATTGTACGATGATTCTCTACGAGACCAATCCCCATGAGAGAACCGACGGTCGCATGTGAGGTTGAGACGGGTACCCCTATCTGGGTAAACATATGCATGGTTATGGCTTCTGAAAAGATGGCGATAAAGGCCGAAAACTCATCCAATGGAACAATCCTCTTTCTTATGGTCGTTATTACACCACGACCGTAGATTATTGCACCCAGCGCTATTGCAACGCCTCCTAGCAGAGTAGCAATAAAAGGGGATATAAGGCCAGAACCGACATAAACGCCAGTTACGTTGGCAACATTGTTTACGCCCAATGTATATGCTCCGTAGCATCCTGATAGAATCACTGGAGCATGAAAAAAAGCGACGTTGTATATTTTTTAAGAAGGTGTCTGAATAAAAATCCAACTGGTAGATAAAGAGCTGTGCTCATAAGAACACTCCGTATGGGGTCATGAACCAGCATACGATAATCGCATAAAGCTTGGAAAAATCAGTTCTCCCCGAGATCAAGCCTCCCCGCACAATCACTCCGATGATACCATCCGAGGATGATGCTGGTAAGGACATATAGGTTAGGAGAAACATCGTAATAGCTGCTGCTGTAATGGAGACGGAGGCCATGAGGGGTGGAAGGGTTGATACTCCACCAACATTTTCCATGCACTTGCCTCCTTCCGGCATCGCCCTTAATAGGATGAATAGAGAAGTCAAAACAATAGCAGAACGGTACTTGACTAGACCGGACTCAACGCCTGTGCCGAACACGTTAGCAGCATCATTTGCCCCTAATGACCAGCCTAAAAATAAACCGCCTGATAATTTCCACATCTTTAGATAGCGCATCTGATAATAACGATATTGATCCTATCTCCCAGGTCCTCTATAAGGCCCGAAATATTGGCTATCCTCTGTAAAAAAAGTCTGAAGGTGCATCTTTTGGGCCAGTGCCAAGCCAGACATAAATATACGGCGGGTTAACCTCCATTCAAGGTTGTCGACTTTGGGTTCATCCGTACTGATCCGATCTGTTATTTCTTTAATATCAGATGTATCACCTCCCGACCAGGAAACGTGGTCCCAGAGAATAGAAGACAGACCCTTTTTGAGGTGAGAAAAGACTGATATGGAAGCATGTATTATTACCAGAAAGTCGTCCTTTAATTCGTCTGGTAATCCAGGTCTTTGCCCCGAACAAAAGTCGCGACACGACTCTGCTCCATCTGCGACAGAATCGAGCGCCTCAACCAGCTGGAATATGTCCTTACGTAAAATTGGTAGAAAGGCGCCACTGTACAAGCAGTCCCCAATCTCACGTGGTAGTGTGTCGGCTTCAGTTTCAGTTCTGCCAACTAACGTAGCCCGCTCCATCGCTTCCTCGATATTTCCACCAATATAGTCGGTCAGTGTCTTTTCTGTGAGCCCAAGGATTGTTCCAACCTTCGTAAGATGTTCATTGATCATTGACCCTACTTCTCGTTCGCTACATTTCTTCATTGCTCAAGACTCTCGCTATTTGATATCTTGTCATATTTCCTTCTGAGTTACAATCGATAGATCGGAAAGTCATCAAGAAAATGTAAGAAGGACTCAGATTAAGTTAGCTGTGTTACCTGCGACACCCGTTCGCCTTTTCGATTCAGAAACCATATGTAATGTACGCTCGTTACGCCAGATTCGCGTCACGCTTTATCATATTCTTCCTTTGTTTCACCCGGTTAGAAAGCCCCGGCACTTATGGCACGATAGAATATATCTTAGCTCATCTCAGAAAGGGAGAGGGGATCAATGCCGCATGCCCTTCTAACGGGGTTCACTACGGTGGCTGCGGTTTCCCCCAAGTTGTATAAAGAAGGCCTTCAACCCGGGATCAGTTACAATAAACCTTATCAGAGCATGATGGAATACTGTATCGTACCATGCATTGAAGGGTTACGTGTGGCGAGGAGGCTTCAACTGGTTCGCCTGACTCA
>DTYH01000243.1 GCA_012961955.1 Desulfobacterales bacterium
AGATACAGACTACCCTATAGAAGATATCCAAAGACAGTTTGGAAAAGATGCGACACATATAGTCGAGGGCTTGACAATTCAGAAACAGGGCACGTGACCAATTTTGGGATCCATAATTGATGGACGTGTAAAAAAGTCGGAATTTGCTTTTTTGAGTCATTCCCGCGAGGGCGGGAACCTTGTTATGACAACATTCTATGGATTCCCGCTTTCGCCGCGGTGACGGCTTAGGAGATTTTTTACAAAACCATCACTTTTCGAGCCAGGCCTTAACCTCTTCCTTGTTTGGGATCTTTCCTACGCTCTTTACCTCACCATCAATGACTACAGCAGGAGTTCCAAAGACGCCATACTTGGCAATCTCCACTACATCGGTCACCTTTTCGATCTCCGCATCTAAACGAGCATCAGCTACCACCTCCCTGATCTGTCTTTCTGTCTGTTCACACTTTGGACACCCTGGGCCTAATACCTTGATCTCCATGCCTTCCTCACCCCCTTTCAAGCAGCTCGCCATCTTGGATTTCTTTGAGAGATGCAATGATCTTGCCTTTCGGTGGCACAATGCCTACAGATTTCGCTTGCCATATCCTCCATAACTCCGTTCAGGCCTGCAATGCCCATCTTATGTCTGGCGATCCGAATCTGAATGATGTCGTCCTGTAACAATGTCTATCCCCATTTTTCATCCTGCAACTACGCCGTACAACAATCCAGCGATAGTCGAGAGGATCACAACAATGGAACAAAAGGTGACAGTCTTTTTGACGCCCATCACGCCTCCTATAACAAACATGTTGGGAAGTGACAAGGCAGGACCTGCCAGAAGCAGGGCAAGTGCCGGTCCGCTACCCATCCCTGCACCGATCAGGCCCTGAAGGATTGGCACTTCAGTAAGGGTTGCAAAATACATAAGCGCACCCGAGACCGAGGCAAATAGATTTGCCCAAAGAGAATTTCCTCCAACCAAGGCACGTACATAATGTTCGGGGATCAGGCCGGAATGCCCCGGCCTGCCCAGCAGGAAACCTGCGACCAGCACGCCTGCTCCAAGTAAAGGAAATATCTGTTTCATAAATCCCCAGGTGGACTCTACCCATTTGAGACGCTCCTCTTTTCGGAACCAGGACTTAACCATCAGACCAAGGAGAACCAGGAGAGCCGAAGTGATGTACCACTTGGCTGCAAAGATCGCAGGCCAGAGACCTGCCGCGCCCACGGTCGGCTTAGCAAATGCGCCAAAGATCAGGATTAAGACCATGGTAAGCATAAACAACGAATCCTTTAGCAGGGTGCGTTCCCTGGCTTCCTCCTCCGGAAGATAGATCTCTCCGGCCGTACGGACCGCGTCATCCCTTCTAAAGATAATGGCCATAAGCAAGCCGGTTATTACTGCGAATGCTACTGCGCCAATGGCCCGAACCAGACCTAATTTCCAGCCCAGAACTCTCGCTGTGAGCACGATAGCTAAAACATTGATGGCCGGCCCAGAATAGAGGAACGCTGTGGCCGGGCCAATTCCAGCCCCCCTGCTATAGATACCTGCGAACAAAGGGAGGACCGTGCATGAACAGACCGCAAGGATTGCTCCAGAAATAGACGCGACTGGATAAGATAGGATCTTCCTTGCCGTTGCCCCGAAGTGTTTGAGCACAGATGCTTGAGAAACGAATACCGCAATGGCACCCGCAATGAAGAAGGCAGGGATCAAGCAGGACAGCACATGTTCCCTGGCATACTCTCTCAACATCATGAATGCCTCAAGACCCGACTGCCGAACAGTGGGGTGATTCCATGGGATGTAATAACAGCCAAGGTAGGCGAATATCATGATAAAGAGTTTAGACCGTTCTTTCATACTGATGCCTCCCGCCACATGATAACTATCGGACTCATGACGGATAGAAGTTATTATATTGCTATTTAGCTATCAAGTTTTCTTTGAACTGTTCACATCACACTGTAAGGAGAGATTGTTGTGCTAACAAACAAGAACTTAGCGATGTTGAAGATTCTTTGACTTTTTATGGTTTTCGTTATATGCTCTTCTGGAAATATAGTTTCTTGCTTGAACATTGTCAAGAAGATCCTACAAGCTTTTCTCAAAGACCTAAACTTATTGCAAAATTCTTACGAATCGCCCGAACTAAAGGGCCAGAGAATGTAGCAACATAGATGTATTCCAATTTATAAATGTGGCAGACATTATCTCTTGCAGATGTCTTCTCGCCGAATTTCGGGGAGCCTTTTCAATATTTCAGCGATTTCTGAATCATCATCCAGCCAATGCCGAAGGTTTCCTAAAAGGGTGGCCGCGTAAGGGCTGCTGCTTCCATCGGTGAGATAATAGTTAACCCACAGTCCATCTTTCTTAAACGTAATCAGCCCAGCATGCTCGAGTATTTTCAGGTGTTTGGATACAGTAGGTTGAGCTATCTCAAGAGCAGCCTGGATCTCGCACACACACATCGCCTTATGCTGCAACATCTTTATGATCTTTATCCGATTAGGATCGGATAGGGCCCTCATAACCTTGACAAAAGCGTTCATTTGAAACCCTTAAATACAAATATTACTTTTCTAGAATATTGGGTTAAGTTTTATTACTTGTCAAGTGAGCCACGTGTGAAAAAAACGTATACATCGATTTTGACCGCGTGCTTCTGCACGGGGCTTTTGTAACGGGAAAAATCTTTTATTCTTTTAAAGAAATTCTATTGTAATTAGTCTAAGGATAGGCAAATCCGATCAAATTTCAGATTTCCTTAATATGGTCGGGTTGAATATGAGTGATGCTTTGACCTTGATCTCTTCTCCGTGCTTAAAATGGATGGTCATGGGGATACCAGTGGGGAGACAGGGATAGGTGTAACCTGGCTTACCATAGTAGGGGTTTTAGGGTCGATGGTAATTGGCGCAGATGAGATTCAGGCTTATGGTCTTGCAACTGGACTCGAATGTACCTTTGATTTTCCCTGGCCTCCTCATCTAATGGCTAAATTTGTTAATGGGTCCGGAGATAGTGATCCTCCTGATGGTGTTTTCAGGAGAACTGATACAGTCCTTTACGGCTGGACGAACCTCTTCTTCAGGAGCAACATGCGCGAGTATCGGCTTGACCTTGGTTTTATCTCCTAATAAGAGAGTCTCCTTGCGGGAGGAGCACCTCTACTTTACCCTGGACAAAGAAGAAGATGCCCGGTAGTATTACCTGGAGAAAGCCCAGCACCGAGATGTAACCGCTTCTTCGGGGAGAGGATTAGGACAAGAGGTCCATCTTACTTTCTATTACCCACCTACCTCGTGGTTTGACTGTATGGAGGCTATTGTTTCTTTATCGCAGGAGAATTCGTACGCAATACCGGTCCTGATTCTGGAGGACAACAGGGTTTCTTACAAACCGAGTTTTCTCTTTAAGCTCTTCTCCAGATCAGTTTAGAAAATATGAACTCAGGTTGGATCTTATTCCGTGAGACCCTCAGTTAATTGATAGATTTGGGCGATTCTCCCTGGATCAAGGTCCTGCCGAATCACGTCCCGGCCGTCGGCGAAGCCTTCTTAATCTCTGCGATCAGGGAGATTACTTTAGACCGTTTCAGGGAGGATTTAAGATCTTGGTTCTTCGTGAAGAGCGATCAGCCTTCTATCAGACCTAATGGCCTTTCCTCCCTAATCCCTTGTACATCTTTCCTTTCTTTGTGAAACGATTTCCTCAAGTATCATGCATGCCTCATCCTTGCCTTTCTTGTCTCTCTAACGAGCAATTCGAGCTTTTCCAGGGCATTGCCCGAATCTATGCTTTCTGCAGCCATCTCGATACCCGCCTTTATATCAAGAACCTTGTCTGCTGCACGAAAGGCCGCTGCCGCGTTTAAAAGGACCATATCCCGTTTGGGACCCTTGGCTCCCGCTAAAATCTCTTTTATGATGGCTGCGTTTTCCGCGGGATCCCCTCCCCTTATATCCGATGCTGATGCACGGGGAAGTCCGAAATCCTCAGGTTCAACCTCATATGTTCGTACCTTCCCTTCTCTCAATTCGCTCACCCTTGTTGGGCCTACAATACTTATCTCGTCAAAACCACCTTCGCCGTACACCACAAACGCATTCTTACTCCCTAACCGGTTTAATGTTTCGGCCAAGACTTCTGTCAATCCCGGATCGTACACGCCAAGCAGCTGCACATTTGCTCCAGCAGGATTGGTGAGGGGGCCGAGGATATTAAAGATGGACTGTATGCCGATCTCTCGTCGCGGGCCAATAGCATATCGCATGGCACTGTGAAGCATGGGCGCGTAAAGAAAGGCTATTCCAATCTTACGCAAGGATTTCTCTACCACATTAGGGGCAACCTCTAAATCGACTCCGAGCTCGGCCAACACATCAGCGCTTCCACACAGGCTGGATACAGAGCGATTCCCATGCTTGGCTACCGTCACTCCACCTCCAGCAACTACAAAGGCGGTGGCGGTAGAGACATTGAAAGTGTTAGAGCGATCCCCCCCTGTCCCGCACGTATCGAGGATAGTTTCACTATCGTAATTTAGCACCTCGTCTATAGAACGGGTTTCCTTCCTCAACGCAATCGGCGTTGCCTTTCGCCTCATAACCCGAGCCGCCCCTGTTATCTCCTCAATGGTCTCACCCTTCATTCTCAAGGCTGTTATGAAGGCTCCGATTTGAGCATCGGTTGCCTTCCCTTCCATAATCTCCTCCATGGCCAGAATCATCTCTTCTTCTGTGAGATCTTCCCCGCTTACTACCTTTTGAATCATCTCCTTTACCATATTTTTTCCTCCCTTTATCAGCGTTTTTTTTCATAAAATTCTGGAATAAAAAAGGGCCGGAGGCTAATGGCCCGCGGCCCTTTTAAAACAAAAAAAACCGCGGACCTGAAGTGGCCCACGGTCAAGATTCGGTTATATTTCAGACGGCTAAACAGGTGGGCGCACTTCCACGTCTGAAGCGCTGCACCACCAGTCTTTTGTCATCATTTTATCCATCAATTTTACTGATCTAAAATTCTTTATTATTTATCTGTGTAAAAAAACATATCTTGAAGCATATGTCAAATATTATTTCTGGAATCCGTATAAAAAACGGGGAACTTTGCTGCCATCATTATACAAGAAGATTACGATACATAATATCGATGGTTTCATAAAAGGTCTTTTGTCGACGATTTTGACTACTTTCCTTGAAAAGCATTTTGAGACATTCAGCATTAAAAAATTCTATTCTAACCCTTTGGGAACGTCAGCCCGAGTTTTAGGATTTTAGCTGAATGTCTCAAAATGCTCCCAAG
Organism: Desulfobacterales bacterium; assembly: GCA_012961955.1. Lineage (GTDB taxonomy): Bacteria > Desulfobacterota > Desulfobacteria > Desulfobacterales > DTYH01 > DTYH01. The sequence continues at coordinate 5,306 of DTYH01000243.1, forward strand.
ATGCTCGCTTAGCGAACAGAATGGACCTTTTACGAGTCCGTCAAACTTGAGTAAAAGGAACCGTGTAGGGAATCAGAAGGGGCCAAGAAAGATTTTGGAGAGGACAATAGTGATTACACCAGGTGACTGTAACTTTCTGGTGGCAAAAGCTGAGGTAACGTGGAGGGATAGCTTGAAGTTGGGTCTACAACGAGCCAGGGCAACTTGGAGACATTTGCAAAGCCACTTTTCACTCGGGCCTATGAGCTTTTTGACCCACCCACGGGATTGCTTACTAAATCCTCAAAGCCGGGCCTAACGGTCTCGAACAGCTCAGGATTTGCCCCCTTGTGTGGGCCGCCTCCCCCGTTAAACTTCCCGAAGGGAACCGTGTTTAGCGGGGTGAACTTCGCCCGGATGGGTACCCCAAAAAGCTCATGATCGTCGTTCTAAGCAGTCGTGCAAAGGTCTCACACTTTGTTTGTCTTTAAATGGCAGGCATAGCCAAATTGGTTCTTCCCCGTGACCGGCTACAAGAACTCTATTGGATACATACCGAATCCGAGACAAAATCCTCCAGATCTTCGAGTATTTGTGATCGCAGATGTTCATTTCGAGCGATAGCACAGCGGATGTTTAATGCACACCATGTTTTGCATATTGTATCGTTAGCATCATATTGGCCAAAACAGTCCAAACGATCCTCTAAATTTTTTGTGTCTACAAGGAATTTTATCATGACTCCATCAACAAGGCTGCCAACTCTTTATGAATTCGACCATTGGTTGCCAGTATCTCCTTTTTTCCCAGATCATAAGGCTTACATGAAAAATCGGTGACTAAGGCACCCGATTCCTGAGCGATCAATGTGCCTGCTGCCGTATCCCATGGGGCTAGATTCTCTTCCCAGAATCCGTCAAATCGTCCGCAGGCTACGTAGCAAAGGTCAAGTGCAGCAGATCCTAGCCGTCTAACCCCTTGAGATGCTAAAATACACCGTTTGAAACGGGGGATTAAGTTCTGCTCCAGGTTCTTAAGGTTATAGGGGAACCCTGTTACTAACAGGCTTTCGGCAAGCACCTGAGTGTTTGATACACAAATCTTTCTATTGTTTAATGTTGCCCCCCTACCCTTTTGGGCCAAAAAAAGCTCATGTAAGACAGGGTTCATTACTATGCCCAAAACGAGCTCCCCGTCAAGGAGAAATGCCAAAGAAACCGAAAAAATAGGAAGTGTATGGGTATAGTTGGTAGTGCCATCCAGAGGATCAATGACCCATTGATATCGACTTTCCCCTAAGATAGAACCCTTCTCTTCAGCTATTATGGAATGATCAGGAAAGTTTTCGTGAATAATACCGATAATAGCCTTTTCCGACTCAATATCTGCCTCACTCACAAGGTCGATAGATCCCTTTTTCTCCACAGCTAACGTACTTCCCCAATAATCACACAGTATCTCCCCTGCCCGACCAACCGCTTTCAAGGCTACCACTTTTATCTCATCTAGGATATCCATGGTTTAATATCTATAGGATTTTTCGACCACTGTCAACAGAATTATATCCCAATCATTTCTTGACTTGGCGCATAAAAGTCGTTAAACATAGAAGCACCAGAAGGAGATTGGTAAAAATTCACTGAGGTCACGGATCAGATAATCCATATGAAAGAAAAGATAGCCTTTGAGATAGAACAAGCCTTACAGCGTGCCTTTAAGAAAGGTGAGTTGCCATCTTCCGATTTTCCTTATCCTGAGATAGAGGTTCCCAAAATTGCGTCGCATGGAGACTTTAGCACGAATATTGCCATGGTTATTGCCTCCTCGCAAAGAATCTCTCCGCAAAATATTGCTCGAATCATTATCGAAAACATAAAGGATTCTGATGGACTATTCTCAAGGGTAGAAGTAGCAGGTCCTGGATTCATTAACTTCTTCATCAACGATTCCTGGTGGTTCTCTGTTCTAAGGGAAATACATGAACAGGGCCCTGCCTTTGGAATATCAAAACAGAAAAAGAGAAAAAAGGTTCAGGTGGAGTTTGTAAGTGCAAACCCTACTGGCCCATTACACGTAGGTCACGGTCGATGTGCGGCCCTAGGTGACAGCCTGGCTGCCATACTCGATGCTACAGGATATGAGGTTCAAAAAGAATACTACATTAACGATTCTGGAAGGCAGATCCACACGTTAGGTCTATCGGTCTTACTCCGATATAAGGAATTGTTTGGAAAGAAGATAGACTTTCCAGATGATTGCTACCAGGGTGACTATATTATAGTTCTGGCAAAAAAGCTCGCCCAGAGGGAAAAGAGACGCTATTTAGAAATGCCAGAAGAAGACGCCATACCCCTTTGCGCCAAATTTGCGGCTAGAGAGATCCTTTCCGGTATCAGGGAGGATCTCGAACTCTTTGGCGTATCTTTTGATCAATGGTTCCATGAACAGGGTCTGTTCGATAGTGGCGCTGTGGATGAGACCATTTCAGAACTACGTAGGCGAAAACTCGTATATGAACATGATGGGGCATTATGGTTTCGAAGTACTGCTTTTGGGGACGAGAAGGATCGGGTGATAGTAAGATCGAATGGAGAAACAACCTATTTCGCCTCAGACATTGCATATCACCGCCATAAATTAAAGCGCAACTTTGATCAGATCATTAATATCTGGGGAGCAGATCATCATGGGTATGTCTCGCGGATCCAAGCATCTATTGAGGCTCTTGGCTATCCAAGGGATCGAGTGCGGGTGGTTCTGGTGCAGCTTGTTAACCTGCTCCGTAATGGGAGGCCTGCAGCCATGTCCACACGAGCAGGTGAATTCATTACGTTAAGGGAAATAATAGATGAGGTGGGAAAGGATGCTGCTAGATTTCTTCTTTTGATGCACCATTCTGACAGCCCTCTCGATTTTGACCTAGAAGCTGCAAAACAGCAGAATAACAACAATCCTGTATACTATGTACAATACGTTCATGCCCGCATATCGAGTATTATGAGGAAGGCGAAAGAACAGGGAATCAGCACGGAAGACTTAGTAGAAACCCCACACGATGATGTACTCACTCAGCCAGAAGAGATGCAGCTCATAAAATGCATGGCTCGCTATCCCGATATGTTAGCCCAGAGTGCTCTGCTTATGGAACCCCACCGCGTACCTTTTTACCTGATGGAGCTGGCCTCCCTTTTTCATGCATATTACAATAAGCACAGGGTACTTACGGGAGACGCTGAGCTCTCAAGGGCTCGATTATATCTGGTGTCTGCTGTTCGTAAGATCATAAGAAACGGACTTCAACTGATCGGGGTGTCAGCACCGGAGGTCATGTAACAAATAAAAACGACGTAACAGTTTAGGTCCTTGAAAAGCCCTCTATTTGGTCGTGGCTTGAAGCCGCCCCCATTGAGAGTGAACTAATGAAGGGTGAAGAATGAATGTGGAATAATTCCTTCACCTTTCATTTTTCGCTCTACTCTTCACTATTCCTAACCCCTGTACGAGCAGCATCCTGCCGCGACAATTTTTTTTTAAAACGCTAAATTGTTACAAAGACCTAAGTTGAGATCAAAAAATAAATGAGTAAAAAACCACCCACTAAAAGGAAGCAGAGCAAAACGGAAAATGATTATCTTATAACGCTCACCCGAAAAAGGCTGGTGCTATGGTTGGCGATAGGTTTTCTATCCCTTACGTGGATGTTTACACTCGGTGTCTTTGTGGGTCGCGGCCTTTCCCCAGTTCATTTTGATCTAGCCAATATCAACAGGGAACTCGCCGAGCTAAAGAGGGAACTACTAAATAGAAGGCATGTTCGATTTAAGATCGATACTAATGATTTCCCTGAAAAACCTGAGTTCGATTTTTACAAGGCCCTGACTGAGAAAAAGGAGACAGCGCGTTTAAGGTATATACAACACTCACAGGCGAAGAAGGAAACAATTGCCCTCCAATCGACTAAGATACCCGAGGAGAAGAAAGGGACTAAAGCCGTAGCAGCGGAAAAATCGAAAGTTCGGCCTGAAGATCGAGGCAGATTCACTATTCAGGTAGCTGCATTCCAAAACCTTAAGACTGCAAACGACATGGTGCTACGATTAAAGAACAAAGGGTTTGACGTCTATTTAACCCCCATTCATTTGCCGGAAAAAGGAACCTGGTATCGAATAAGGGTTGGTAGATTCAAGGATCGGAATCATGCAAAACAGGTAGCTGACAGGCTGCGGCTCTATAATTTGGAAGGGATCATTATACATCAATAGGAGAAGAAAACCATGAAGATCAGTAAAGATGAAATCCTTTATGTGGCTCGCTTAGCCAGATTAAGTCTAACCCCAGAGGCCTTAGATCTCTTTACAAGACAGCTTGAGGAGATATTAACTTATATGGACAAATTGAATCGTGTGGATACAACCGGTGTCCCACCTACGTCACATACAATTCCTATAAGTAACGCCTTTCGTGAAGACGAAATAAAGCCGTCCCTTCCACGGAAGGCCGTTCTCGCCAATGCACCGGAAGCAGAAAAAGGAAATTTTATTGTGCCAAAGATAATAACGTAATGAGGCTCTTATCCAAATGAGTTGGTAAAACATAAGGATTCAAGAGAAATATTTAATAATTACAGAGGTCAAAAATCCAATAACTAATATAAAAAACAACGCCTGAATATATTCGTTCTCTCTACGTAGTTTGTGGCTCAAACTGTAAATTACACACATAGATATTATCTGGAGATTGAGATTATATAAAAGCTGAGAGGTTAAAGTAGATTCCCAGGAATATATATCAGAGGTTGAGAAGATGTTTAACGTAGTAATCGAATTCTTTGTGACCAACTAAATGGGGGAACAAGCATCAATGAAAACTTTAGGAGTGTTGTAGATGAAACTGTATCAACTGACCATCCACCAGGCCCATGACTTATTGAAAAAGAGGGAAATTACCTCCTCCGAGCTCACTCGTTCTGTGTTTGAACGAATCGAAGATATAGAAGAAAGGATAGGCGCCTATATAACACTAGTGAAGGATCAAGCAATGGTACAGGCCGAAGAGGCAGATAAGGCCATTGCTGCTGGTAATTGTACTCCACTTACAGGTATCCCTTTAGCTATAAAGGATATAATCTGCACCAAAGGAATAAAGACGACATGTGGGTCAAAGATTTTAAGCAACTTTATTCCACCTTACAGCGCAACTGTTATAAGAAAGTTGGAGTCAGTCCATGCCGTTCTCCTCGGTAAGACCAATCTGGATGAATTCGGGATGGGTTCGTCGACTGAAAACTCAGGGTTCAAGATAACCCACAATCCCTGGAACATGGAGCGGATCCCAGGCGGATCGAGTGGTGGTTCAGCAGCTGCAGTGGCTGCTGACGAATGCATCGGTTCTCTAGGCTCTGACACAGGGGGTTCTATACGCCAGCCTGCCTCGCATTGCGGAGTTGTAGGCCTGAAACCTACTTATGGACGTGTTTCCCGGTATGGGCTTGTAGCATTTGCATCCTCCTTAGATCAGATCGGCCCTATAACAAAAGATGTGACCGATTGTGCCTTATTGATGAACGAGATATCCGGGTATGACCCCAACGATTCCACCTCTGTCTCCAGGGATGTACCCGACTATACAAGATCCTTGACAGAAGGCTTAAAGGGACTAAAAGTGGGAATTCCCAAGGAATATGTCATGGAAGGGTTAGACCCTGATGTTTCCAAGGCTGTGTCTGGAGCCGTTTCGGTACTAAAAGACTTGGGGGCTACTTCTCAGGAGATATCACTTCCCCATACCGAATATGCTGTTGCAACGTACTATATTATTGCCCCTGCTGAAGCGAGTTCCAATCTGGCCAGATACGACGGGGTTAAATACGGCTTTCGTGATAGAGCAAAGGATACATTGCTGGAAATGTATTGCAGTACCCGCTTTAACGGGTTCGGAGCTGAGGTTCAGCGTCGTATCATTATCGGGACCTATGCCCTATCAGCAGGATATTACGAGGCCTACTATGAAAAGGCCTCTCAGGTCCGTACCCTGATCATGGAGGACTTTAGAGACGCCTTTAAAACGTGCGATGTCATCCTCTGTCCAGTCGCACCTACGCCGGCATTCAGGTTAGGAGAGAAATTGGATGACCCTCTAAAAATGTACCTTGCTGATATTTACACCATATCTGCCAATTTGGCCGGAATTCCTGGCCTATCTTTGCCATGCGGATTCAGCAGGGAAGGGCTGCCCATTGGTCTTCAGATATTAGCCAGACACTTCAATGAAGAAACCATCTTAAAGGTGGCGTATAACTTCGAAAAGGTAACCGATTTTCACAAGAAGAGACCGGAGTTGTAAAAGAGAAGGGGTCGTTCTTGTAAAAGGGAATCGCCCGCGTAATATCCTAGCTTTAAGGAGATGGATCATGGTGGAGATTGTCCCTGAAGGGGAAGATCTGAGAAAAGCGACCAGATGGATATCTGATAGACGAAAAGAAGAGGATAAGAATTTAAACAAGCTTGTTGAAGAGGCCTGTATTAGGTTTGACCTTTCGCCTAAGGATTCTGAATTTCTGATTCGCTTTTTTAGTAAAGAGAAGTAAACCCCCCGTTAGAATTTCGCCCCGCTAAACAAGGCTCCCATCGGGAAATTTAACCGGGTGAAAAGGGGGTATAATACTCTGATTCTTATCCCCGTGCTTAGGCGCCGGGGCCTTATAAGTGGGTAGATATCGCATGTCACAGATCAAGATTCTTCCTGAACATCTGGCAAACAAGATTGCTGCTGGTGAGGTAGTAGAACGACCAGCATCGGTAGTAAAAGAGCTGGTAGAGAACGCAATCGATGCTAAAAGTACCAAGATCATTGTTGAACTTAAGGACGGAGGACAAACGCTTATTCGGGTATCGGACAACGGGACAGGAATGGAACACAATGAAGCACTCCTATCCCTTG
>DTYH01000244.1 GCA_012961955.1 Desulfobacterales bacterium
ATGCCAGCTGCCTGTCATCTTTGGCTGTGTCTGAGACCTGCCGTCCTACCGTGAACCAAGGTGGACAGGCTTTTTTTGTGGAGTGCTCCTTAAAAAAGATATCCCTATGGCCGCTCTTCACTTACACGAGGATAAAATGTTTCGAAACCTGAAGTTCATGTTTTGCCGTTATAATAAATTGAAGCAGAGGCCTCCGGGCTATGCAAACATAAGCACATAGTCCGCACTCAATACAGGAAAAGAGGTCATAGTTCCCTGCCTCTTCATAACGGCCGAATTCGATATATCTTCCTAATAGATTTACCTGAATGCCAGCCGGACAAACCCTTACGCACGCCCCACAATTGATGCATGGATGGTCCTTGACTACCAGACCCTCTCCTTTATTCTGAACCAAGATCGCATCAGTATTAGGCTCAACAGGGAGTTCCTTTGAATAGGTAGAGACCCCTCGCATAGGGCCTCCTAGGATGAGCCTATCCATTTCATCGAGCGAGATGTGGCATACCGCGAGAACATCACCGATAGGGGTACCTATTCTGCACCTGATGTTGGAGATGCTGCCGCCTTTGTCAATTACAGTGAGTAGCTTTGTAACAGGGATCTTCCCCGTACCAAATGCTGATCCTAAACCAGCTACGCTTTCTACGCTGATAACAGAGACCCCCACCTCTTCCGGTCTTTTGCCTGCGGGAACTACCCGTTTAACAATATCCTTCACTAGTATGGGGGGTAGGGCATGGGGATATAAAGGGGACACAGTCTTCACCTTTGCTCCCATGCCCCTTGCTTCAGATGATAGTGTTTCAGGGACTGCCAAGATTATATTCTTGACTCCTGTTATCTTGCGGAGAATCTCAATCCCTGCATTAATATTGGAAGCTTCGCTCTTAACTATTTGTTGCCTGGTGGTGACAAGAAGGTCTTCGTCAACACCACAGATCACTATCGTATCTATCGACACTGCTGGATTGGAAAATATCCTAAAGGAAAAGCCCCCAGGGAGAGATTCTAGAAAATTTATCGCAGATTTAAGAGTCTCCTCTTTGTTAAATTCTCCATCCCATATCTCCTCGTCTTGGGAGTGAATCTTTATAGCGTCGTACACCTGACCATAGGCATCCGTGTATCGACTAATGTCAACTATAGTTCCTGTTACTGTAGAGACCACATAGTGGTCATGATTCTCCGATGAAAACAGACGCTCTCCTGTCTTTACCGAATCCCCCGGTCTAGCTGCGGTCTCTATTTTGCCTCTCTCCTCTTTTAAAAACAGAGTGACCGTCGCAGGAACTGGCATATCCTTTATTGAAGCTGGAACCGAATTATTATACCTCAATGCCGGTTTCGTTATTCCCCAAAAACTTGTTTTGACCATAGCAACAACCTTTTCCGTATATCAGATAATATGGCACGACGAACAGTCAACTGGACCGCTATCGTTCTCCTCATGACAGCCCCTACATTGCATATGGAGGGCATCCTCTAGCTTTGGTATGTCGTTTCCCTCATCTCCGTGGCATTCGCCACAGGCTGGAGGACTGGTCTCACCCTGTTCTAGATTATGGTGACAATCAGCACAATCAAAGCCATAACCCCGTTCATCAAGATGGGCCTTGTGGTCAAATTGGACCTTTCCGGCCTTTGTCTTAAACATAATTCGGACCGGGCGTTCAGGAACTCTCTCCTTCCTGGCATACCCTGCCACTCCAAAAAGGAACATAATCACAACAAAGGAGAACGCTAACACCCTTTCTCTCTTCTTTGACATCACATCACCCGTCCTTTATTAAACAATCTCAAGGTTTATTTTGTCGAGTCACTCTCAACTCTTAACCTTTACCCCGTTAGAGAAGCCGCGTGCGGAAGCAAGGGGTCAAAATCCGTACCTACCTGTTTTTTTCACGAGCCTCGTAAGAAACCGAAGACCTTACGGGCCGGTCTGAAGTTCTAACGAAGTTTACTGGAGCCGGCGATGGGATTTGAACCCGTGACCTACTGATTACGAATCAGTTGCTCTACCAACTGAGCTACGTCGGCGTGGGCTCGCGTTTTAAGCTCCGAGG
>DTYH01000245.1 GCA_012961955.1 Desulfobacterales bacterium
CATGGCCGTGATTTCATGGATCGAAAGCCCATTTACCTTGACTGCACGACTCTCTTTTTTCAATCTTGCCCCGTGACATTCAGGACAGGGCCGAAAGTTCATGAACCGCTCTATTTCTTCTCGAATGTGCGAAGATCGACTCTCCTTGTAGCGACGCTCCAGATTGGGGATCACCCCCTCAAACGGTTTCTCGTATGTAAGACGCTTGTTATCCTGTTCAAAATAGAAGTTGATCCGTTCGTCCCCTGAGCCGTATAAAAGTACATTCTTGAAAGATTCTGGTAAATCCTTGAAAGGTGTGTAAATATCTACATTATAATGTCGGGTCAAGGCATCCAATATATGATAAAAATGCACGGAATGGCGGTTTTCCCACGGCGCAATAGCCCCCTCCCGCAAAGAAAGATGTGGCTCCGGAACTATAAGATCAGGGTCAAATACCATCATCGATCCCAGGCCATCGCAAACAGGGCATGCACCCTGTGGGCTGTTAAAGGAAAAGCTCGCAGGGCTTAGTGGAGGATAGCTTATCCCGCAGACAATGCAGGCCGATTTTTCGCTGAAAAGGAGGGTTTTACCGCCCAGGACTTCTACTGAAACAAGCCCTCCAGACTCTGCCATAGCCAGCCGTATGGAATCGGAAAGTCGGTTTCTAATCGTATCCTTTACTATCAACCGATCCACTACCACCTCAATGGAGTGTTTCTTGTTCTTGTCAAGGATTATCTCCTCCTCTAAGTCCCTTGTCTCTCCATCGACCCTCACCCGGACAAAGCCCTCCCTACGCAACCTGCTAAAGAGCCTTTGATGTGTCCCCTTTTGATCAGACACTACAGGCGATAGGATAATAACCCTGGTACCTGTAGGAAGGTCCATAACCTGATCCACTATTTGCTGCACTGTCTGAGATGTAATTGGCCGTCCGCACTTATAACAATGGGGTTTTCCTACCCGCGCATAGAGGAGCCGGAGGTAGTCGTATATCTCAGTAACCGTCCCCACTGTTGAACGGGGATTTTTGCTTGTCGATTTCTGTTCAATAGCAATAGCTGGCGATAAACCCTCTATGGTGTCCACATCTGGCTTATCCATCCGCTCCAGAAACTGGCGGGCGTACGCGGACAATGATTCCACATAACGACGTTGACCCTCAGCGTAAAGGGTGTCAAAGGCAAGCGTGGATTTACCGGATCCGGAGAGACCTGTTACCACCACCAGCCTATTCCGGGGTATGTCCACATTGATATTCTTGAGATTATGTTGCCTTGCCCCGCGGATTATAATCTTGTCCTGCGGCATTTCCTTTCCTTTTACTGGGACCTAAACGTTGACGGTTTCGCAAAAAGTCTCCTAACCGGTCACTCCCGCGGGTCCTGTCCCCGCAAAGGCGGGGAGGCGGGAGTCCATAACACGCTGTAATAACGAGATTCCCGCTTACGCGGGAATGACTCAAAAAGGCAAACTCCGACTTTTTACTAGACCCTCAACATTCAGGTTACGACTGATTGTTCATAAGGTGGAATTTGTTGACGTTGCTGCGTGCGCTGCCGCCATCCGGATGGCTGCAATCATGCTTCGTGGATCAGCCCTTCCCGTCCCGGCAATGTCATACGCCGTTCCATGATCCACTGAGGTTCGAATGATGGGAAGTCCAAGAGTGACATTGACCCCATCCGCAAAATGTACCATCTTGAATGGGATAAGCCCTTGGTCGTGGTACATGCAAACCACGGCATCATATGATCCTTTTAGGGCATAATAAAAGAGTGTATCAGAAGGTAGCGGTCCCAAAACGTTTATTCCTGCTCCTTTTGCCATTCTCACAGATGGATATATGATCTGGTCTTCCTCTTTTCCAAACAATCCCCCTTCCCCACCATGCGGATTAAGGGCAGCCACTGCAATCCTGGGACGAGTGATTCCAAACCTGGTTCGGAGTGCGTTGTCAGTGACCTCTATCGTGGAGAGGATTCCTTCCACGGATAGTCTGTCAGCAACTGCAGAAAGGGGACAATGAGCGGTTACCAGGGCTACCCTCAGTTTCTCTCCTGCCAGCATCATGACATACCTTGAGGTGTCCGTCCTTCGGGCCAGTATCTCGGTGTGACCCTCAAAGCAAAACCCTGCTCTTCGCATGCTCAACTTATTGATTGGGGCAGTAGTGACAGCGTCTATAACTCCGGCCATGGCCAGGTCTATAGCTTTCATTATATATCTCACCATAGCTCGACCTGTATCCAGAGTAGAATGACCCAACTTAAGGCTTTTGGGGTCTAGGTCAGACAGGTTGAGAACATCGATATCACCGTGACGATAGCCTCCATCATCTACACTTTCTATTATATTTATCCTAAGGTTAGAAGAGAGACGAAGCGAAGTCTCTTTTAAGACTTTAGCATCTCCCAGGACTAGTGGTCGGCATAGATCATATATGCTTGCATGTGACAGTGCTTTTATGATGATTTCCGGCCCGATCCCCACCGGATCCCCCATAGTAATCCCTATAATAGGACGAGCCATAGCATTAGCTCCAGTTTTTGTAACACTATAGCCTCTCTTTAAACAAACCCGGCCAAATCAGAAGACAAGCCGAATTCCCAATATACGATACAGGAATGCAAGGCAGAAGATTACAGTATCCCGCAAAAGTGATTGCGATCACGGCTACGTGGAAAAACCGATATGGAGCAAGGAGCCATAACCCTTATGATTTGATAATATTTGTAGGGTGGGGTCTTACACCACCGCAGTCCCCGTGGCATATAAAATGCTGCCATACAGTCGGTTTTGCTCATATAAGGCTAAGAGGATAACTATATTTACGTGCAATATGTTCTGGCCCAATGTATCATACATCCTGCGTCTTGTATCCTGTAGCCTGTATCGTAGGTTCAGCTTGAGTCCGATCTAGCCAGCTTGTTTCAAAATGCTAAACTGTTACCGGTTTTTAGTGTTAACATTGAGATTAAAAAGTATAATCTACTTTGTACGAAAGTCAAACTAAAACGATCGACTGGACATGTACCTCAGAAAAGGATACCTTAGACTACTTTTGGCCCAACTCTAAAATTTTGAGAAAATAGAAGAAAACAAAAGATTACAACGGGCGAAGGGGGGTGTAGATAAGATGCGAGACCTTGGCAATCTCTTCAAAATCTCTAAACATTGTCACCGGAAGGCAATGATTTGAAAATAATGGACATCTTATTTATCAGGGATAATAACATAATTATCAGGGGATCTTATATGGTGTTGAAAAGTATTTCACAAGCTTGAGTAAAATCAACCTTATTCTATTTGACTAAAGGATGGATAAATCCTAAAAGGTGACATCAAACTTTTTGTGAAGACATACTTTTCTTGTAAGTTTCGTCGTAGAGACCCTTATTGCTTTGCAATCTTTGTCAATACTTTTCGCATCCAATTGTCTTTTTTATGCAAGGAGTCTGGGATAAGGCCAAAGAGTCGATTCAGAAGAGGGTTCCGCCG
>DTYH01000246.1 GCA_012961955.1 Desulfobacterales bacterium
CAGACTAAGGAAATTATCGGCGACAGGGAGTTGTTGGAGGCCAACGGCCTGGAGGTTCCGTTCCGGAGAGACTGACCGTTTTAGAGTACAATCCTGTGAACTGCGGACGTAATACGCCCTGAGGGGATAAAGCTGCGCTGAATCTTTAGCCAAGATCAAAAAGCACTGAACAAATTTTTTAGAAAAAGTGTGCTTTTTTTTCTTGACAAGAGAGGGATGATATTTTATATTTATACACACGTGTGAAAAAACCAGGTTTAGATGGCGGGTTTTCTGTCTGTGGCTGGTCTTTCTTCCGTTTTGAGGCCAGCTCTGAAATTGTGTAATCTTAATATGCGCTCCCACAGTAAGTCGAGAGAAAAAAGAGTTACGATTAAGGACATTGCTAAAGTTGCTGGCGTAACCCATGGAACGGTGTCGCGTGCACTAAATGATAGTCCCTTAGTGAAGGTTGAGACGGCTAAGAGAATCAAGAGAATTGCAAAGCGAATGGGGTATAGGCCCGACAGGATAGCGCAGAGCCTTAAACGGAGGCGAACGAAGACTATCGGTTTAATCATACCTGATATTTTGAACCCGTTTTTTGCGACGATAACACATGGTGTGGAGGAGAAGGCGACGGAGTTAGGATATCATGTGATTTTAGTTAATACAAACAGAGATCTGGTCAGGGAAGCCAGCGAGATCAAGCTTTTATGCGAACGAAAGGTTGACGGATTAGTTATTTGTCCTATATCATATGGAAGTGCTAAACATTTAAGGCGTTTCAAAAACGAGAGCCCTTTTATTCTCCTTGGTTCTAATATGCCAGGGTTGGTGGTAGATTACGTGGTGTCGGACGATGTGCAAGGGGCTTATCTCGCTACAACCCATTTGATCGATTTAGGTCATCGGCGGATCGCCCATATATCGGATCCTTCAAATACATCACCTGCTGAGAGTCGCACAACTGGGTATAAAAAGGCTCTTCTTGAAAGAAAAATCCGCGTTGAAGAAAATCTTGTTGTCCCTGGCGGTGCAAACATTGACAGCGGATATAATGCGGCTGGAAAGCTATTTGAAATGCCTGATCCCCCAACAGCGATCTTTGCGGCAAATGATCTGACGGCTATTGGTGTTTTAGCGTTGGCTAAGGAGAGGAATATATCTGTTCCTGAAGAACTTGCGGTAGTGGGATACGATGACATTGAGATTGCAAAATATGTAGAACCTCCTCTGACCACGGTGGCTCAGGACAAGCGAAGGCTTGGCAGGTTAGCTGTCCAGCTTCTCTGTGATAAACTGAATTCGCAGGAAGAAACGGATATCCATCAAATCGTTGTACAACCGACTTTGGTCGTACGAGCGTCTAGTAGAACCGCTTCAAAATCTGTGTTGAATTTGTCTAAGGTAACTGTTGAATCCCCGTCGAGCTGAAGTGAAATAGATTTGTTTTATGAAGACATAGATCTGAAATAACCTGGTAAAATGGATTGTATCCACCTGGGTTGCTAAAAGACGCATCTTAGGTGCGGCTGAGTACTAAACGGTTAAATGAGGGATCGGCGAGACGTTGTTGCGACATCACCTCCTTCTCGCTAGGCCGGCACCGAAAAGTGTCGGCCTATCCCTCGGCATGACAACCGTAAGCTACGAATAATAAAGAAACTTAGAGAGCTGCCGGCCAAAGTATTAAAGAGGTGGAAGGCTATATGGTGATGCCTTCTTATCTTTTTGCGTAGCATTTTGAGTTATTGTTTTTCACCGTTGGGCACGTTCAAGATCGTTCTCAACTGGTGAAGTATATCATAGCAGAAGTGCTGTTGCTGTGTCATTAAGGGTAAAGAGCCGAGGAGTTTTGATGATACCCTCGGGTTAAAACAAGGCTTAAGAGTCTGGTGTCGCCTCCTGCTTCACAAACTGGCACTTAAAGTGTTTGTCTGTCCAGAATTCAAAGAGAGTTATGGAGGTGATCAGGGATGATCAAGAACATTATAAGGGTATCTATCTGGATAATAGTTGCTTTTTTCACGGTCCAACTGTTGACCGGCTGCGGTAGTCCTACTGGAGGAGAGTTAGAAGATGGGCGGTTGTTTGTAATAAACAACCTTCGGGGACCCGATCCGTCGTGGGGAGGTGGGTTTCATCCCTATTTATGGGTGATGTTTGAGGAGGTAAAAACTGAGGTTCCCTGGAATATGGATTACGATGGTAACCCTACAGGTGTTGGGCCAATCGAGTTAACCAGAGGGAGTGGGCAGCTTCCTGGTGGTACCAGGGTTAGGTTAAAGTATGGATTTATGTTAAGCCCCGGTAGTGTGGCTACTGAACGTGAGTTGAACGTCACTATTGATGGTAATACGACTGTTGAGTTTTATATGAAGGACTGGTGGTCCGGTGGTGTAAGTGATGTAGGGGCCAGAATTCACAAAGGCCGTTGGGACTATCCCGCCCAGATACCACCTAAGGAACATTAATGACAGGACTTCTAGTAAACAACTGAGTCTTAGGCTAAAAAGGAATCAAAGCTCTCCCTCCCAAGGGGAAAGGTAATCTCTTTGAGAAAGGAGGTGTAAGTGATGAAGAAGACGATTGCAGCCTTCGTGGTGGTGGCGTTCTTTTTTGGTGGGGGTGCGTTCGCTCATTTTGGCCCGACGTTTTACGTCCCTGAGGTTCCCCCAGGTGTGACGATCACCATTGATGGGGACGACAGCGATTGGGCCTGGTATGATCCTGCATATGTGATAGACAGGACATACATCCATGAGTATCACGTCGGGGCAGAGGACCCATCGGTGGAAGATTGGGATGGTTTTGCCATGGTGGCCTGGACTCAGCCCCCGGATAATATGATCTACATCTATTCCAGGGTGACGGACGACAAGTACAGTGCCATTGCCACAGAACCAGGCATGTACCCGAGCGATGATTCAATGGAGCTGGGTCTGGATGCCAATCACAACGGTGGGGATTTCCGCGAGCCGGAGGACATCAACGGGAAGGATGCCTATCAGGTTGGCATTGATGCCGCAGGGACTATCCCCCTTGTTGTCAATAACCATCCAGCCGAGCAAAGGTGGGTTCTCGAGGAGCCCTGGTTTGTGGCCTGGGCCAACAACCCTGGAGAGGGAGCTGAGGACGTGACCCTCATTTATGAGATGAAGTTCGCCCTGTGGGATTATGTTGGCTATGGGGGCCCTGATGACCCAGAGACTCAAAGGCATATAAATGAAGCCGGTCAAACGATCGGGATGTATCTCCGCTGGTTTGATACGGATTATACCCCTGGCTCCCGTGATCATGGGGTCATGGCAGCACCTGTTGGTGCATTGGAGGCCTGGCGGAACGCAGACTTTTTCCAGGATTATGTACTGGTGGCTGCTGAAGTTTCTGTAGAAGCTCAGAGTTGGGGATTGATTAAGGCATTGTTCAAATAACAGCTAATCCGTATCAACCCAGCATTTGTTCTCAAAGAGTTGCCTGACCTTGGGAGGGGGAGCTGAGAATGTCTACCTTACATTTTAAACAGCTGGGGAAAGGCACGGAAATGACTGAGAGAATACTGGCTGTTTTCTTTCTTCCTGTGTGGCTTATTATGGGAAGCGGGATGTTTGGGAGCGCTGGAGCTACATTGAAAACCTGGAAAGTCGGGAAGGGAGGACTTGAATGGACTAAGGTAGGCACTCTAATGGGGCTCGAGACCGTTGAAACCTCCATACAGCCAGTTCAATTCTTGCCTCATGATAATATTATGAGGAAAATAAAATGGCGTGATGGGAAACCGAGAGTTTTTATCACGGAAGGCGATGGATACATATGGGACAATTCAGCGTCTTATGAGTCGGATCTCGTACTTATAGATGGTGACCCAAATACTTCTACAGGAGATCGTTTTAAGGCGCCTTTGGTAAATCAAACAGGTCGGACGTTCTATTTTGATCTGGGCGCACCCAGGTTCGCCAGCAGATTTGTGTTCTACCCGAGACAAAGCGGGTCGGACGAGAGCGGCCATTTATACAGTGAAGACTTCATCAAAGGATTTCAGATATTTATAAGTGATGGCACATCTTTTGATAATAACGGCTATCCTGTTTTCTTTCTTCTCCGACAAGTGTCATGGAACACCAAAAGTGTTGTTGACATCCGATTCGCTCTTCAGCCCATTCGCTTTATAAAACTAAGGGTCACCTCTAAACATCCCTTTGAAATCGCTGAGGTGGAACTCTATGGTGAGGGTTTTCCGAAGCAATCCAAATATATATCGAAAGTTATAGATTTAAATAGCCTAGCTAATTTCGGGATATTGCAGTGGCATATGACAAAGTGGAAGAAAGAGGGAGATGAGATCCTGTTTGATCCTGAGGCGCGGGTTTCCGTGGTTGTTGAGACAAGGAGTGGTAAAGATGATACCCCTTCAATCTACTATAAGAAAGTAAACGATCAGTTAGTGGAGGTATCGAAGGAAGAGTATGAGAAACTGCCTAGTATCTTAAAGGGTCCGGTATTGGATGATACAGAAAACTGGAGTCCTTGGTCTTTGCCCCATCTTTCCTCCGGTGAACTCATCACTTCTCCGGGCCCTCGCCGCTATTTCCAATTTAGGTTCGAGGTTAAGAGTGCTTCCATATGGGAATTTGGTCGAATTGATTATCTAATCTTTCAGTATTCCTCTCCCCCGTTGGCGAAAGAAGTCAAAGGGGAGATCGCTTCATCAGATAACCCCTCCCCTAGAGATGGTATTGCAATTGTGACTGCTGGGAGAGCAGAAACCTTTATTTACGATATCCGAGCACGAATCGAACCTAACCAGTATGGTTTTGATGCAGTGGAAATAGAAGTTCCCTCTCAACCGAGCTTCAAACGGCTGGAAATGGGAGAGCCGTTAGTATCTGTAGAACCGGATAGTGTTGTTATCGGTCCCAAATATCTTAAGGTCTTCTTTCCTTCCAATGGGATTTCTTATGATAGGAATCTACCAGTCCGCATAGTCTTTGACTCCGAAGTACTGCTGTATGGAACTCGCTTCGGCGGGAAGATATTCAAACTCCAAAGCCAGGAATTGCCTCAACTTGTTGTTGACGGTGACGCCAACCCTGAAGTTGACACTAACACACTCCGAGTATTGGTTACGAAACAGTCACTGGGTAACATCTTGAGGTCTCTCAGTGTGCATCCTAATCCTGTAACACCCAATGCCGATGGAACAAATGACAAGTTGACAATATCCTATACCATTACTCAGTTGAGGGAAGAGAAATCAGTTCATGTAGAAATATACGACCTGCGTGGCAAAGTAGTCAAGAGTATATCGAAGCGCGCAAAAAGGGGCAAGTACTATACAGAATGGGACTGTAGGGATAAAAATGGAACCCTGGTGCCACCCGGGGTGTACATTTGCAAAGTCTCTGTTCGTACTGATGAGGGAACCTTTGAAAAAACGAGGGCGGCGACCATTATCTATTAAATAAAATCAAGGTGTTAGTATGGCGAGTTGCATGTCTAAAAGAAACTTGCTCTTAATTGTTGTGCTGTTCTGGTCGATGATAAGTGCCCTGGGTGTTCCGGAAGCAAAGGTGAAGACCTGGGTTATTGGTGGTGGAATTCCTTGGGCTCAGTATAGCTCTTTAATGATTAGTATGGATGACACAACTAACCCTGGAGCACTTCAACCGCGCGAGTTTGACCCGAATGTAAATATTATTCAGACTCTCGGGAAGAAACACTATTTCCGGGTCCCTCGTAATGATCCACTGTTCATAAAGGGAGAGGGAATGCGTTGTTGGCTTGGCACCAACGGGGCGGACGGTGAATCTAAATGGCTGATAGATGCTGATCCAACGACGAAACACGGGACGCTCACCGGGGGTAGCCCCGCTCGTTATTGGGTTACCTTAGATACAGGTTTTCCTGTATATGCAGACAGGTTTGTGTTTTATCCTCCACAAGAAGGTGTGGACCCGTTTGGCCGGCCGTTTAAGGAGGATTATATGAGAGGGTATGAACTTTCGGCAAGTGTTGCTGAACCGGATTTTATCCCCATGGAGGGCACTGGAGCAGCTGACCCCTATCATCTGCTCCCTAACCTTTTAAAACGTGTTTTTAGTAATTTTGACAGCATTGTGGAGGTAGATTTCCCTCTCCAAAAGTTACGTTTCCTAAGGCTTCGTAGCACTGCTAATATAGGTTTTCTGATTGCAGAAATGGAACTTTACGGGAAAGGTTTTGCTCCTAAGGCTCTGTTTCGTTCCAAGGTTATCGACCTGGGTCGTCCGGTAAACTTCGGTAAGGTGAAGTGGTGGGCAACGAAACTCAGGCAGGAGAGAATTTGGCAACCCATAGATGGACGATGGAACCTTGTCGGGGGAGACCCCCAACCCGTGCCGGTTTCCGATGCACCAGTTTCGATCACCGTAAAAACAATGAGTGGAAGCGATGAGACGCCATTTATTTACCATAAGATTAACGATATGCTTGAGGAAGTGGAGGTTACTGAGAGTGAGTATAAGAGACTTTATGCTCCGCCAAGCCATCCGGATCGACCAGTCTTACCGGGACAGCGCGGCAGTGTCACTCGCGATATTGAGAATTGGAGCTTGTGGTCTGAGCCTATGAATGGGAAGATCACTTCACCTGGACCTCGTCGGTTTTTCCGATTTGAGATTATTCTGGAGTCAGATTCACCTTGGACGTTTGTCAGAATTGATTCTTTATCCTTTGAATATTCTTCTGTTTTGGCCAAAGAGGTGATTGGGGAGGTGGCTGTCTTAGACGATCCTGTTCCTTCTGAAGGGATAGCTGTAGTAGTGGCCGGGGAACCCGTTACATTTACGTATGACATACGGACAGAGTTCGATGCAGCACATCAGGGAGGATATGATGCTATCAGAATCGTCGTGCCCCGACACACTGTATTCGAGGAGCTTAAAATGGGAACCCCCTTGGGTTCGGTTAGCCCTAAAAATGTCTCTCTCAGTGCTGGCAATCTGGACATCTATCTTCCACATAAAATTACTCAAGCCAAGAATGAACCCATTCGTTTGATATTTACCACTCAAGTGACTAATTACATAACGCGCTTTATCGGTGAAGTCTTTGACACTCAAAGTGGAGATCTACCTCAATCGATTACGCCTGGTAATGCCACTGATAACGTATCAACCAATAAACTTACCGTCTTAGCCTCTGAAGCCTCCCTACAGGGAATCTTGAGCACACTTGATATCTCTCCCAGATGCATAACCCCAAATAATGATAGCCACAGCGAAACGGTAGAGATTTCCTATACGATTCTTCAAGCGGAAACAGCCCATGTTGACATAACCATTTATGATATCTCTGGAATGCAAGTTAGGAAGCTCGTATCAGAGGAAGAGCCAGCCGGTCAGCATAACAAGCAGTGGGACGGGAAAGACGATGTGGGAGCACTTGTCCCTCCAGGAATTTATATTTGTAACCTATTAGTTGAGACGAATAAAGGTGTTACACGAAAGACCAAAACCTTGACGGTTGTCTACTAACAGGAAGGCCTGTCTGATGGTTCTGGATTACCTGGTCGCTGGGAGGTGTTGGTCCTTGAAAAGGGCGATTTTGATACTGGGTGCACTGGGGTTCTGTTTGGGGTTTGCATCTTATGTTCAGGCGGGTGTATATACTATAAGTCGGAAATCTCAATGGGAAGAGTGGGACTTCCCTAAAGGGACGATAGAAATCGGCTGGGACGGTGTGAAGCCGGTTTACTTTCGGGAAAACATCAATGCGGCATTGGACGCATGGCGGTTTAAACATTGGAACGCAACTGGAGATAGTAGCTATGGTGGGATAAAAGGTGTGGGGTCAAATCCTGCTGCAGCTCGGAATATCATAGATGGCAATCCTAATACTTGGTGGAGTCCTAATGAAAACGATAGCTTAAAGGACTGGTGGATTGAGGTGGACTTGGGGCGGGCTGTACCTGCAAAGCAGATCAGATTAGTTTTTCCGAGCATGGATGGTGCTAGACCTTTCGAATATTTCACGGTTTACGTCTCAGATGGAGCGCGTCTGTACACCGGTCGAGATCTCTGGATATACGAACGAGTCTGGCGGGCATCCAAACCAAACAAGGCAAATACCATCAATATAAAACTGCAATCTATAGTAACCGACACGACTGCCCAGGGTATAGAGACTGTACAGCAAATAGATTTTAAACAAGTACAGTATGTTAGAATTGTACTGGATGCAAAGAGTCAGTCTCCTGCTTTGGCTGAGCTGGAGGTCTACAGCATAGGAGACAATATCGCCTTTGGAACCATTGAACGAGGAGGGAGCATAGAAGCTGGTGTATCCCCGGGGACCGCTCCGAAGATGTTTGACGGAGATATTGGGACGTATTGGGCAGTAGAATACTACAGCGAACCTACGGAATTTGAAGGTCCAAGAGCTTGGTTTAAGTGGGACTTAGGGGCAGTATTTAGGGTCAATCAAATTGTGATCTGGCAAGGGAATACAACTTTTATGCCAAGAGTTCTTAGTTATCGGTTGCGAGGCTACATTATGATGAGCTCTGATGGCTCTAAGACTCCAGAAGGAGAACTTAAATTGGATAAATTAGCCGACGTGGATAATTACAGTAAATTACCCCATTGGGTTAACTTCAATCATATCTTTCCTTCTCGGCCTGTACGCTACATATTTTGGAAGCATGCTCACAATCCTACAGTTGCAAAGGGAACGGCTCGGATCAATGAGATACAGATCTTTGGCAAGGGATATCCAGTAGAGGTGACTTTAACTTCTAATTTCATAAATTTGGGCAGGGGAAAGAATATCACTAGGTTAGAGTGGCAGGCAGATACACCTCCAGGAGCGGAGCTTAAAATACGCTCGCGCACAGGCGATACTATGCTCAAAATAAAGCACTGGTATAAAATTGACGGGACAGAAGTTCCCGAGAGTACATGGAAGAAGCTTCCTCGGCCTTTGAAGGGTAATGTAATAGAGGAGATCAAGCCTGGAGACGATTGGAGTAATTGGGGGGAGGAGTACGATTTCTCTGGACAGGCCTTTTTTTCTCCGAGTCCGAGGCAATATGTCCAATTGCAAGCGAGGTTAATATCGAAAACCCCGGAGGCGGCTGTCAAATTGCGATCTATCTCTATTCATTATACTGAGCCCCTGGTTGCCGAGGTAAAAGGTAGAATCGAACCCCGAGAAGTCGACGCGGATAAATGGAAGGATTTTGTCTATTGGATTAAGTCCACTTACTCTCCAGGGAATCCTGGTTTTGATAGGGTGTTGATTAAGCTCCCCAGCGGAGCTACCGTGGAGGAGGAAACGGTTGAAATTGAGGTGCGTGGTAAAGTGAGTAGACCCGAGTCGGTCTGGAGTAAGGGGGATTCTTTGATTGTTCAGATGCCGGCGAAGGTATTGCGGGATTCTGTCGCCGTCAGGTTTAAAGGCAAACTCCTGAGAAATGGAAGTCTCTTTAAAGGATTTATAGGGAACTCTCAAATCTCAGGAATCTGGCAGAGGATAGATCCTCAGAGCAGGGGTTCCACCACGGTTTTATTGCCCGGATTGGCCCAGAGTGAGGAGCTAATTACAAACTTTTCGCTAACCCCCAAAGTGATCACACCTAACGGCGATGGAGTAAACGACGAGGTCGAGATCAATTTTATTGTATTGAAAGTTATGGAAAAAGCCGAAGTAAAGATTTACAATCTGGAGGGGGAGATTATTAGAGAACTAAGATCTCAACCAGAGGGGGATGTATATATCTGGGACGGTCGGGATTCTGAGGGGAATAAGGTTCTGCCCGGGGTTTATATTTGTCGGGTTCATGTAGATGCTCAATCTGGTAAGAACGTTGAGAATCGTGTTATATCCGTCATATATTAACATTAAATTTTAAACCTGAAAGGGGAGCTTACTATGAGGGGCATATTAAAGAGCATTGTGGTGGGTTCCCTTATTGTTTTTGTATCAGGAGGGGCAAAGGTCTCGGCTCAGCCAAGAGATCGTTTTAAGGTTCTTACCCTGTCAGGCCCACGGATTTTGGTGGGCGCTTTGGTGCCAAGCCTTCAAAAATGGTATTTGCCTCAGGAGTTGTATTATGAATACGGTTGGAAGAGCTGGGAGTACTCCAATTATGCCAGGGAACATTATAAAAGATATATAGACGTTACCCTGAAGGGAGATAGATATTATGACATACTCGGAAACTACATTGGTAGGGGTTGGAAGGTATTCGATTATACCCTAACACAGCCAGCCATATTAGGGAGCGAAATATATAAAGACCCCACATACAAAGATTGGTTCGCCAACGTCCTCATTTCAGCCACTTCAAAGGGACAAATGTATACTGCTCTGACAGTGGGCGACGTTATTAGGACCACTTTAACCCCTTTAACCTTTATGAAACCGAGTTTCAATGGGATACAACTGGATTTTCTTTCAGATAAGTATGCACTCACGGCGCTGACTTCCCGTATCAGCTTGCCGGCTGTCTCCCTACCAGCCCGGCTTGGTGGTGTAAGTTCTTTAACGGATTTTACAAACTTCTTGGGACTTCGGGGAACTGCACAAGTCGGAGATTTTCTCAAAATAGGAGCAACATATGTAAATGCCAGTCACTGGTCAAGCGAAAATAGTTTCAGTAACAGCTCATTGAAGGGTGTATTAAGCGGGGCCCAAAACGTTGGTAATGTTGAAAAGTTAATTATTCGTCTTTCTGACGATTCCCCAGAGGATGGGGTGGGAGGAGCAGTTCTCTATTCCGAAAAGATTTTTATTGATGGACACCTCGCTGACATCCAACCCCGTATTGAAGGGGGTATAGCACGAGAGGGTTTCTTAGAGGCCAGCGGGGATAAGACTATTACGCTAACCTATAATATCCGCAGTGATTATAAGGGCGATTATAGACTTATTAAGGAGATAGAATCTGTTTTAGTACTTGCAAACGATTATAAGGTTGAGGTAACTTCTAACCTACAGACCAACGCAGAAGGTGTGCCAGTATTTCTCCCTGTAACCCGGGCAAAAGGAAACGTTAAGGATAATTCAAACCAGACATTTGTCCATTTTAAATATGGGCTGCCGACAGGGAATGAGATATATGGTGTAACTGTTGAAATCGACGACTTTAAAGGTTTTGACCTTCTAGCCGAATTTAACATAAATAG
Organism: Desulfobacterales bacterium; assembly: GCA_012961955.1. Taxonomy (GTDB): domain Bacteria; phylum Desulfobacterota; class Desulfobacteria; order Desulfobacterales; family DTYH01; genus DTYH01. Next base: position 11,148 of record DTYH01000246.1, read on the forward strand.
AAGATTTAGGAGATTCCCAAATCAAAATTACATCTATCCCCAAGAACAAAGCTTAGCCATTGATGAGTCACCCGCTTTTTATGTAATCGTCTCCCAGAGAAATTATCCATGGTTTGCACATGGTGAGATATTCAACATAGATCCATTTTATAGTACTTCTTTCTTTATAGTTGACACAAAAGGCTTTGTTGATTATGAGAACATTTCCAACTATCAATTCGAATTTGTAGATGACAATGATGACCAAGATAGGTTTCCTGACTGGAAACGTAATCCGTGGAATCAACAGGCAAAACCAGGAGGTTACGATGCAGCAGTATTCCCTGGCCTGGATGAAAACAACGATCTGAAGTGGGATTTTAATCAAAACGATAATCTGGAGCCTGACTATGCAGAACCTTTCCTCAGATATAATGTAGATCCTCCTGAATTTCTCTTCGGGATGGACATGAATAACAACGGTACTATTGACAGGTTTGAAAACGATAGGGTGGCAGATTATCCATATAAAAAGGGTCATCGGGGATATAATCTTTATACAGGAGTAGAGGTCGTACCGGGTTTAAAGGTTTGCATTGGTCACTTAGATGAACAAATGATAGATAGCGATAGACGGAGTCGCTCTACATATGGATTGTTAACCTGGCAGGCGGACTATCCAAGTATAGGACGGTTACAACTTTTTGAACATATAAAGGCTGTGAAAGACAACATTCCAGACGACTTATATCAATGGATGCAGCCACCTCTTTCAAAGGGCGGGTTCCAAGATGCGCCTGATCCACTTGCACAACAAAATACTACTGTGAATACTACGTATTTGCAGTTTGACTATATAGGAATCTCGAATTTTAAATTAGTCAACAAATTAAAACTCGAAACATATTTCCAACACGGCTCGCAGGCTGAAGGAAAACGGAATCAAGGGTTTTTTGGCGTTATTAACAAGGCAGATTATCGAATAGAAATGGGCGGGAAATTTACTATATGGCCTAAGTGGAAGAGTATGTATCGGTACATGATTCCTACCAATCCAACCGAACTAAAAATAAAAGATCTCACGGAAATAGGATTTTTAACAATTGAGTTTCCGGTGCTTAAGAGCGGCAGGATCACGAGCGGGATTGAATATACTATATTCAACAATTATATAAAACCAACTGCGCCTCCTCCTGGTTTTGTGGGAAATTATAAAGGTGTCGTTCTTGTTACTCAGATTTCGAATACTTCAGAGTATTGGGGCTATCTTCTTACGAGTAATATAGGCTTCAGATGGGAGCGGAAGAGTTTCAAAGGAAAAGAGCCGGAGGTTAACAGTGTAGCTTTCATTGGAATATATGCACATGTCCAAGACTAACTTGGCTAATTATCAAATTTCATCCGGGTTTTTGACTATAGGGCGGGAGGATAAATAAACTAAGTGTGCTAAGTTAGCAACCAAAGATCGCTCTCCCTCTGGTTTGCTAACTCTCGCTGGCACTTGAGGAAACCGATGGTGAAAGAGGAGGTTGTTATCTCTATTCCTATCCCTATGCCAAGAGCCCCTTTTTTATATCAGAGCTTCAAGGAGCTCGTAAAAAGAGATGAAGATAACAAATAAAATGGAGGAAGTCTCCGATGAATCAAATTACTGAAGAAGTGGCACAAGATAGCTTGTTAATTTGGTGGATTGGGCAAGCGGGATTCATATTTAAGGATTCTTTCGGAAACATTCTTTTGGTGGACCCATATCTTTCTCACTCTATGGAG
>DTYH01000247.1 GCA_012961955.1 Desulfobacterales bacterium
ATGACTGACACCCTGGATTAGAATGAAGGGTTTATCGATGGGATCATGGAGAAGTGCGGAGAGTTTTTTGAGAAAAATGTCCTCCTTGCTCATTGTAGCACTCCGTTAATAAAATCGTCTTGCCTTGCGAGGTCGTACTTCAAAGATGGCGGAAAAAGTGATGTAAGTCTGGTTACCACAGGATAAAATTGTCTGTTCACGTTTAAGATGGTGGCAACAGCTGGCGAAGCCATTCTGGGGTTTATTCTTCCAAGAGCGTTGTCACCGTGACGATGTGAAGCTTCGCCAATCCTATTCAAAACACCCTCTACTCGTAGTGTGCCTTTGCGCCCCAAATGAATCTCCTTGACTCTTGGATAGGCTGTTGACCCTTGAGTTATGTCTCTAACCAATACCGTATTTGAGTTACTTGATTCCTTTATAGACATCTTCACGCCTCGACTGAGAATAGAGTTTATCTCTTCGAGCTCCCTGACTACCTCGCTAATACTTCCAAAATCCCTGTACTGCAGTGATCCGAATCCTCGTCTAGCCCTTTTCCCAATTCCACCCAACAACATTAGTTTGAATGTGGCATGGTAACTTCCCATTACTGTTCCTCCATGTTGATAATGGATTTAAAGGTTTGATTCGGTTCAATACCAGGAATTTTGAAACGTGCTTTCTTATTATGAGGAACCGGGGAATAGCTACGTGATTTTAGGTTATGGCCTAATATCCTTATCGTAACTCTAGATTTCGCCTGTCCTTTCCCGGTTCCCCTAAACAGTGTTGCTCCTTTTACAGCAAGGTTTGGAATATCATTCTCAGCTTTATGGCTCGCCACCAGAACCTCATTATTCCTTTAAAAGAGGGCGGTCGAAGCTCTGGAGTTTTTCTGTCCCCACATGCCAAGAAAAGCGGCGTGATAATTTTCACCTCAAAAGTCACGGAATACATTGTTAGTCTCCCGGCATTATGGATCGATTTTAACGTAAGACAGTACTGGTTACAATTCTTGCAACGTTGCCGTTCGCAAAAAATCCTCCCCTTTCGGTTTTCTGAAGAAAACGGGGATTTGGTATTATGGATCGTGTTGCCACCCTAATTCAGCTTGCTAGAAAGGAAGGTTAATGAAAATAAGGGGTATGATATCTCTTTGACTATAGAGTCTGGGGGTGTTAGCTCAAACAAGGATCTGATTCTTCAGTAATCATGATTTCTCACAACTCGAAGTTTTGCTCATAGAATGATATCTTCTTTTTTACGTGGAACGCCTCAATCTGTTCAAGGAAATCAAGGTATTCTCCAAGGTCCCGACTCGACTGGTATCGAGTCTTTTTTATAAAGTTCATGTCCTTTGAACCCAGAAGAAGGTTGTCCTCCAGATTTAGGTCATTTGCTTTCACGTTTTTGACCGATGAGATCATAGTATCTCTCCATAAGGTCGTATTTCCTAAGGTAATAACGCACACTTTCTAAATCGGTCCCATGCAAACCTAAAAGAAGCTTAATATCTGCCAGTTCATAAAATGTCCGACTCGGGTCATTCTTCATGGCAAAGATCTTCTGTGCAATCAGGTGCTCAGGACTTACGACCGGCAGGCTTATACCACTTAGAACCAACAATCTACGAGTTTTTCCCGAATATGGACTCAGCAGTTTGGCTTTTGACATAAACAAGGTCGATTCCACCAAGTCCTGACAATGGATGCACGTGGTTTGGATAACCGGTTGAGGAATACATGGTTTCAAAACCAATCGACTCCAGATAAGAGACGATCTTTGCCTGGTGTTCATACCTTACAATGAAGTCCACGTCCTGGGTTGCTCGCGTATATCCGTACGCCTTTAACGCAAAAGCACCTATCAGGGCATAGTCGATTTTTTCCCTTTCAGAAAATTCAACCAAGAGGTGGAATATCCTTCTGAGTTTCAATGCTCTAAACTGTCTTCACGACCACTCTGTGGGGTAAGCTCAGTATACGATCTCAATCCTGCTTTTGTCCATCCTTATTCCGTAACGGGTATCTGGTCGTGTGCCGATTGACGCGATCTCCAATTCCCTCAGAACATAAGGACCGAATCGCCCCAGGAGATCCTTCTTGATTTTACCTTTGTACATATTGAAGTTCTCAGCATTCAGGTGAATGATGCCGGTGCCACTCATCTCGTCGAGGGGCCTAGTTCCACGCACCTTCCTGTAAAGCTCCGTAACCTCTTTCTGCCTGTTGAAAACCTCCTGGATATTCAGGAAACATTCCGTACAGGTCCCGCACGTCTCAACTTCTTTTTTCGTGCAACCCTTTTTTTGCAAGGCAAAGAAGGCGTAAAGGGCCATACGGGCCGGCATCAGGTCCAACTCCAAGTTCTTGTAGGTCACCTTCCGTGAGATTAGATCCAAGGTGAGGCGACGGTCTTCCTCCTTGATGAGTGAGAGCATCAACGTCCCAGGATCCTTGGGCGAGTCGAGGAGGTCATCCCTCAGCTGACTACGGATGGATACAAAAGGGACATGAATGAGGTTCACGTGTGCGTACTTCGTCTCCTTGAAGACAGGTTGGGCGTTTTTGTCACGCAGTTCAATGAGCCTGGGTTCCCTGGGAGGGTAATAGAAATCGCGGTTCTCTTCGAATTCGGGCGAGACCAGGACGTGGTAGAGCCTGTCTTGCGGTCTAGCGTACATCTGGGCTGCCAAGGTGAGACAGGCGCTCATGGTCTTTCGACCTCCAGCTATGGAGAAAAACACTGCTGTATCCGGATCTCTGGTAAGAGAAAAGGTCAGTTCCATGCAGGTCTTCAGGAGAGACTCGTTTTCTTCTTCACCCTCGATATCATCTATCTCCATACCATTTGTGTCTTTGATGGTGTGAATATTGTGGAAGCCGAAATCGATAGTGGCAGGGTCGATGCCATATTCTTTAAGGTACTGGTAATACTTCCCATCTGTAGGGGAAAGGAGGTGGGCGTTGATCTTTTCCTTCCCTTGCCGGGTAGTGATGATATGGATAGCCCGAACAGACTTTTGCTGTTGATGGAGGGCAAAAAGGGTTTCGGTAATCACCTGAGGGCTAAGGCCCACAACCGCAATAAGTACATTTTTCACTGCCACACCCTGCTAACCTCAATTCTTCCAAGACCAAACGAGGTTTGCTTGCCAATATGCACGTTCTCACAACACCGAATAAGCGGCATAAATGGAGCAAGTCTGCCTCTATAGGTCACACGACCTATTATGCCGCCCATAAGGATTGATCGATCCTGTTTGTTGCTATACCTTTTCCAGTCAAACCATTTAAGGGAAGATTCCTCGATCTCCACAGACTTTGCCTGTTCTACCAACCCTTTATAGTCGAGGGATGGTTCTCCGTTGCCATAGTAATTGCTGAGGGATGAAATTCTTCTAAGCATAGCCCTGGTGAGAACGTGAAAAGGTAGTGTAGCTTCGAACTTGTTTTGAAACTTGAGCCGTAAAGGCGTCTTGAGGGTGATTTCCAGACTGCTGACCGAATCATTTTGGGATAATGAGGAGTCTTTGAGATTCAATTCCTGAAGCTTATGGTCTGTTTTGATTCTATTCTTCTCCCTCGAATAAATAGGGGTGTTATTGATTGTAACGCTTTTCAAATAAAACGCTCCCCTTTTTCCATCGATTCTTTTTCCTATTCCTAACTTCCCCATCTGTTCCACGGCGTAGATAAAATAAGGAAGGTATTCGTTTGCCTTGCCAAATAGAATAAGGGCAAAGTCGAAAGAGTCCCCGCGCCTGTAGTGAGTTTTTGTGGTTTCAGGGGGTTCGATCACATAAGGATGGGGCGGGGAAACTATCCTCTTTTTCTCTTTGGGTTCAGATGCTGGGGAGGGAGTTTCAAAAACAAAGGAATAGATGCACTTATCCCTTAAGAGACAATCTTTACAATCTACTTTTCTCAAAGCACAGACAACCCTCTTCAGGGCTGTGCCAAAAAGACCCCGGAAAGTGGATCCTTTATATTCAGGGAGGATAGCATCGTCTTTGAGTACGCTAAAAAATGAATATTTTCCGAAAAGCATGAATTTTCCTCATGCAGTTAGTGTCAGTGGCGATGTCGGTGTCAGTGGAAAGCCGGTCCACGGAAAACCGACACAGATAACTCACACCGACACCAATACGTACTTATACTTAACACAAGATCACAAAGATTAAAAGGAGAAATCAAAATAGGCCGAACGGGGTGAAGAACTTTTTGAGATGCTTCGTTTAGGCTCAGTATGACAGGGTGAGGGACTGGCTACTCATGTGACCCTTGACACCGAGTTGTCTTTTTCCTATACTTTTTTGTGAAGTAGCGATATCTTGTTCCTAATACTGGGACCGCTACATAAAACCCCTTTTTATTAGGATGAGCTTTTTACCCACCCATGGGCTTGCCGCAAGATCCTGAAAACTCGGCCTAACGACCTAAAACAGTTCAGGATTTGTCCACTGCTGTGGGCCGTGAACACCGCTAAATTTCGCGATGTGAACCCTAATTAACGGGGTTAACTTCGCCCGGATCGGTTTCACAAAAAGCTCATAATGGTCGTTAGACCCGGTTATGCAAAGGTTTCATGGTGAGAGGTGATGGCTGAACACTTATAGTAAATAAGTAATAGTGAGGGCATATTCTTTATGGAAGAGGATATCTATAGGCCTGAAAACAATGTTCGGGTTGTGACGGCTGCCTCCCTGTTTGATGGGCATGATGCAGCGATCAATATCATACGTCGTATTCTTCAGGCGTCAGGGGCTGAGGTGATTCATCTGGGTCATGACCGTTCAGTAACAGAGATCGTAAAAGCGGCTATAGAGGAGGATGTTCAGGGTATTGCAGTCAGTTGTTACCAGGGGGGGCATATGGAGTTTTTCAAGTACATTATAGATCTTTTGAGGGAGTATAATGCCGATCATATCAAGGTATTTGGCGGTGGCGGTGGCGTTATTCTACCTGAGGAGATTAAGGAATTGGAGGAATACGGTGTATGCAAGATATACTCTCCTGAGGATGGTCGTCGTCTTGGCCTCCTGGGTATCATCAATCATCTTCTCCGGGAGGTGGATTTTCCGAATGTAACTGATGATTTGAAGGGGGTAGTAGGGAATCTAAGTACAGGCCAGAGGGGGGAGGTGGCCAGGCTCATTACCATGATGGAAGTGGGTAGGCTCAGGAATGATGGTCACCTCTTGAAGCAGGTTCGAGAAGACCTTAGGGCGAGAAACAGAGAAAAGGGTATACCCGTAATCGGTATTACAGGTACCGGTGGTGCAGGTAAGTCATCTCTTACAGACGAATTGCTCATCCGATTTCTGAACGATTTTTCGAGTAAGACCGTTGCTGTAATTGCTATTGATCCTTCACGCCGCAAGGGTGGAGGGGCGCTTCTAGGGGATCGTATCAGGATGAATGCGATCAATAACGATAGGGTTTATATGCGGTCTCTGGCCACTCGGGGTTCCCTGAGTGAGGTATCCGATTCTCTGGAAGACGCGATATACGTAGCCAAAGCTGCGGGGTATGACTTAATAATCGTGGAGACAGCCGGTATTGGACAGGGTGCTGCATCGATAGTCGATTTTGTAGATGTTTCTGTATATGTAATGACTTCCGAGTACGGTGCTGCTTCGCAACTGGAAAAGATCGATATGCTCGATTTTGCTGACCTTGTGGTGGTTAACAAGTTTGATCGGAGGGGGTCAGAAGATGCCCTTCGGGATGTGCGGAAGCAATTTCAACGCAACCATAACTTGTGGGGCAAGAGACCTGAAGACATGCCAGTCTTTGGCACAATTGCTTCCAAGTTTAATGATGATGGGGTAACTGCATTCTATCATGCTCTTCTGGGATGCATCAAAGAAAAGACAGGGGTTTCGTTTATTCCCAAGAGGCCCGCTCCAAATGTTAAATATTCTTCTTCCAAGACGATAATTGTTCCGCCTGAGCGTGTGAGATACCTGTCAGAGATAGCAGATACTGTGAGGAGGTATCACAAGCGTACAGAGGAGGCCTGCGGGATTGCCCGTCGGATCTGGCATCTTAAGGAAGTTGAAAGGGAGCTAAAACACGATTCAAAGGGGATGAACCTGGATTGGCTCAGGGAGGAGATTAGAAGATCAGAGGAACTATTGGGTGGAGATAACCTAAAGCTTATTCAGGGGTGGCCTGAACTTGTGCGTAGCTATTCTGGTGATGAGTACGTGTTTAGAGTACGGGATCAGGAGTTTCGTGTTCCACTCTTTGTGACAAGCCTCTCAGGCCAGAAGATCCCCAGGATAGCGCTGCCCAGATTTGAGGATCCAGGAGAGGTGCTTCGCTGGTTACGGGAAGAGAATGTCCCTGGAGCCTTCCCATATACATCCGGGGTCTTCCCTTTTAGGCGAACCGATGAAGAGCCGACCCGTATGTTTGCAGGTGAGGGCGACCCGGCCAGGACCAACCGCAGGTTCAAGTATCTTTCCCGGGCGAGCAAGGCTAAGCGACTCTCTACTGCCTTTGATTCTGTGACCCTGTATGGAAGAGACCCGGATGAAAGGCCTGACATCTATGGCAAGGTTGGAAACTCTGGGGTCTCTGTCTGTACTCTGGACGATGTCAAGGTTCTATATGATGGGTTTGATCTTTCAGCACCAAACACCTCGGTCTCCATGACCATAAATGGGCCAGCCCCTATAATGTTGGCCATGTTCTTTAATGCTGCGATCGATCAACAGGTGGATAAGTTCGAGAAGGAACATAATAGATCCCCGGATGCAGAAGAGAGGGAGCGGATCAAGAGCGATGTTCTCCAGAACATACGTGGTACTGTTCAGGCAGATATCCTTAAAGAGGATCAGGGTCAAAATACGTGTATATTCTCAATCGATTTTGCCCTGCGGATGATGGGGGATATTCAAGAATACTTTATTCAGAACAATATTCGTAATTTCTATTCTGTATCAATTTCTGGTTACCATATAGCTGAGGCTGGAGCTAATCCCATCTCACAACTGGCATTTACCCTGGCTAATGGATTTACCTATGTGGAATACTATCTATCACGTGGTATGCATATAGACGACTTTGCTCCCAACCTTTCCTTCTTTTTTTCCAACGGAATGGATCCAGAATATACGGTGATAGGGCGTGTGGCAAGGCGTATATGGGCGATTGCCATGCGGGAAAAGTACGGAGGAAACGAAAGGTCCCAGAAATTGAAGTACCATATTCAGACGAGTGGTCGCTCTTTACATTCCCAGGAGATTCAATTTAATGATATAAGGACTACATTGCAGGCACTCTGTGCCATCTACGACAACTGTAACTCCCTGCATACAAACGCCTATGATGAGGCCATTACCACCCCCACTGAGGAATCGGTAAGACGAGCCCTGGCGATTCAGCTGATCATAAATCGTGAATGGGGTCTGGCCAAGAATGAGAACGTCTACCAGGGGAGCTTTATTGTGGAAGAACTGACACGGTTGGTGGAAGAGGCTGTTTTGGCAGAGTTTGACAGGCTTTCGGAGCGGGGGGGTGTTTTGGGAGCGATGGAGACCGGGTATCAGAGGAGCAAGATTCAAGAGGAATCCATACACTACGAGACGTTGAAGCATACGGGTGAGTTGCCCATCATCGGAGTGAATACCTTCTTGAACCCTCACGGTGAAGGGGCTGGGGCCTCATGTCTGGTGGAATTAGCCAGGGCAACAGAGGAAGAGAAGCAGAGCCAGTGCAAGCGTCTCCGTCAGTTTCAGGACCGGCACAGGGAGGAGGCACCAGGCGCTCTTGAACGGTTAAAGAAGGTGGCCCTGTCTTCTGGGAACATATTTGCCGAGCTCATGGAGACGGTAAGGGTGTGCTCTCTAGGCCAGATCACGAACGCGCTTCATGAGGTTGGCGGCCGATATCGTCGAGGGATGTAATCGATTATAGTATTAAATTTTCTATTGGGGTATTCATATCTGCCATAGGAGCTGTAACTATCGAATATTTCTTTTAAAAAACGAAAGGAGGAAAAAAATGGGAGTAAGGTACCCAAAGATGGGCAACTAGGGAGTGGCCAAGGTGATCGAAACAAAGGGTGACTGTATACGATAGGGATGAAGGTTGGAGATCAGCTTGAATTAAGCCTTCATAGACGTGGTTATCTTTATCATAAGATATCGGGATGGATGAAAACCTTACAGCTTGGAGGCACCTTTCCAATTTGGGATGATCCTGATGTTCAGATACGGGACTGTCTTAACCCCATGAACAGGGTTAAGATCGAGCTCAGGAGAGTCAAAGAAGGAAACCTAACACCTAAAGATGGCAGACGTCGAGCTTGCGATCTTTAGGTACACAGCCGCTCATTCTTCGAAGACATCCCAGAATGATTGTACTTACCTTATTCCATGTTTGCTTGACCCTGTTAGAAGGCCCTGCCATTTACAACAGGATGAATCACATCTTGTCTTAGTTCTTCCAGGAAGTGGGGGTGGTTAATCTTCCACCTTCTAACGGGGTTCACCCCGGTGACTGCTGTTTTCCCCAACTCCTTGGCGGAAAATGTTTACTCTGTGAAGAGTTACCATTCAATCCAAAAAGAAATACGAATAAAAAAAGTTGACAATATCCTCCTCTTATGTATTATTATTACCCATCTGTCTTTCAAATTCACACCCTCTATCGATTCACGCCTATGTCTGATTAGGGTCATGTTTCCTGACGAAAACACAAAGAGACTGGAAGAGTTTGACACTCCTGCCAAATCTGTCCGTCCGCAGGAAGGGAGGAGGAAGGTGACCAGAAGATACGTTCTATAAACGGAATCTTTCTAGGCAGTGTAAGCAGCATAGCGGTCCCCGTATACAGGAGGCAAAAGTGGATGAGAATCTGTCTACCGGAGGCCTGAAAGAGCGCCTGGATGACCGGAACTGGAGGTTAGCTCAACATCGTAAGGAATACACAAGGAGGTATTATCAAGAACTCAGCCAGGCAAGGGAGAAAGGTATACCTTTAGCGCATACCACGGCTTTTGGCCCGACTGAGCTCCTCTATTCGATGGGAGTCATGGTATGCATGCCGGAGAATTATATCACTATATGCGCTGCCAAACAGATGGCCCAGAGGTTTGTCGAAGAGACAGAGAGTCGTGGTTATTCCCGGGATCTTTGTTCATATCCTCGGTGTGGTATGGGGATGGTCTACTTAGAGGATGGGCCGTACGGGAAGCTTCCGGAGCCGGATATCTGTATTGGGACGCCAATGGGGTGTGATCCCCACGCCAAATGGTTCGAGATAGAGGCTAACTACTACGGGGTCCCATATTTTAACATGGACGGGCCATACAACTTTTGGGGAAGGGTGGAAGAACACGAAGTTGAGTGGATGGTGTACGAACTAAAACGGCTGATCTCTTTTGTGGAGGAACATACGAAGGCGAGGTTCGACTATGATCGATTTAAGGAGGCGATGATCCTATCCGGCAAGGCCCTGGAACTTTTTGATGAAGTCCTAGCTTTACGTAAGAACATTCCCACTCCACGGGGGATAAGGGAAGCATTAGGCGATATATTCTATATAGTGACGCAGCTTGGCCGCAAGGAGGCTGTAGAGTATTACTCCATGCTTTTGGAGGACGTGAAGGACAGGGTGAATAATAAGATCTCGATTGTTCCGGAGGAGAAGTATCGTATCTTCTACCACAATATTCCTCTCTGGTACAACCTGCAGACCCTGGATTATCTGGCAGATCATGGGGCGGTTGTACCTATCGAGTTTTATAACAGCTTTGTATGGAACGGTTACTATTTTGACGGGAATCGTTTTGATCCAGATGATCCCTTCAGGAGTCTCGCCCTAAAACTCCTGTATACAGATAACGATATGGGGCTGCATACCAAGGTTGAGAGGATTGTCCGGTGTGTTAAAGAATGGCATTGTGACGGAGCCATCTTCTTTTCTAACCGGAGCTGCAAGGTCTTTTCCATTGGCCAGACAGATGAATCTGAAAGGATAGGGGAACTATTTGGTATTCCTACTATGTCCTTTGAGGCAGAGATGGCAGATCCCCGCAGCTTTGCTGAAGGTCCGTGGAAGAATAGGGTTGATGCTTTTTTGGAAGTGTTGGAAGACAAAAAACGGAAAAACTAAAAGTTTCCGCTGAGTCGTTTCAAGAAAAGCTTCACCCCGTGCACAGTTACAGAAATGGTAACATATTAGCATTCTTGAAAACCCCCGGTTGCATCAGGCTCAAGCTGAACTTACATTACAGTAAAAGATACATGATTCAAGACACAAGACTATAGCAATTTCGGCAGCATGTAAGATGCCCCTCTACAATATTTATGGAAGAACCATTATCACAAATTTTGCGGAACACTATGCCTGCGGGCAATATCCTCCCGTTCAGTGCATCATGTATCCTGGATCTTACGTCGTGTATCTTATGTCCAGTCTCCGACTTGTCATTTCATGTGGCCGGTTCTGTTTCAAGAGGCTAGAGTGTGACCAAAAATAGAGCACTTTAAGAGAAAGGAGGTGAAAGGTGATTGATAGATTTGCACAGGCCTTTAAGGATCGTCACAAAATCGGTCGTGAGGTGAAGAGGTCTGGCAGGAAGGTCCTTGGATATCTATATTCTGCAGTACCTAAGGAATTGATCTATGCAGCCGGTATCCTACCCGTCCAGCTATGTATGGGAGAAGAGGAGCACAGGGATGAGAAAGGGCTACTGCCTGAATTTGTTTGCGATTTTGCCGAAAGCGTACTGGCCCAGGGGCTGGACGGTACTTATGACTATCTGGATGGCGTAATCATGGCGCATACATGTGAAGCTGCTAGAGGGTTCGGCGGTGTATGGCATCTGAATGTGGAAAAGCGATTTTTTCATTTCATCACCCCCCCTGCTGAGGCAACTCCAGGATCGAAAAGATACTACATGCGCGAAATCGAGCGACTAAAAAAGGCGCTGGAACAGCTGTCAGCCAACGAGATAACTCCTGAGGCCCTAAACAACTCTATTGAAGTCTATAACGAAAACCGGGCCCTTATCAGGCAGGTATATCTGTTGCGAAAGGAAGAAGAGTTCTGTATCTCTGGGGAGGATACGTTTGAAGTTGTGAAATCTGCGCTGATTATGCCGCCCGAGGAGCATAACCGTATGTTGAGGGAGTTTCTGCACTCATTGTCCGAACGGGAGAAAAAAAGACCCGCAACAAGGCTTCTTCTAAGTTGCCTGATTCCAGAGGAGGTGGGTTTTTCGAGACAAAACCTCCTGAAGGTTCTCAGCGACCTGGGAGCAGAAGTGGTGTTTGATGATCTCGTCTACGGCTCTCGCTACTTTTGGACTCCTCTTGAGAAAGGGGATGATCCATTTAAAGCCTTGATGAACTCCTATGTGGGTCGAGTCCCCTGTCCTTATCGGTATCCGATCCTCTCCATGGCTACGTATTTAACAGATAAAGCCAAGGAGTACTCTGCTGATGGCGCGATCTTTCTGCTGCCCAAGTTTTGTGACCCGATTTCCTTCAGCCTGCCCACAATCCAGGAGAAGTTTGATCAGGAGGGGATTCCCAATCTCAGGCTGGAAACGACACGTACAATGTCCATGGCCGCTGTAAAGACCCGCCTGGAGGCCTTTCTGGAAACCATTAGTAGGGGGTAATAAGCTGTAACTGGTTTTATTTTTAAAGTATTAACCGCTAATAGAAATTAATAAAAAGGAGGGAAAAATGACCGAGGAGAAAAAGGAAACCTTGTTGGTCGATCAGTTAAAACCAGGAGCAGAATTTACACAAATTGATCTGCCGGAGGAATTTCTAAAAGAGACTCATGTTATTTCTTTGATGGCTGACCTGGCGAAGAAGGAGGGAACAGAGTATATCTTCGGTATTACTGCTGGTGCGGAATGGCCAATGGAAGGCCTTTTCATGAAAGCAGGGATTAAAAGGGTACACGTCCGTCACGAGCAGACAGCTACGTTTGCTGCTGATGCAGTTGGTAGAATGACCCGCCGTACAGCGGTTACGGTGATTGGCCCTTCCACAGGACTTACTAATTGTACTTCTGGACTAGCTCAGGGCATGGCAGCCCAATCTCCCATGTTGATCATCGGAGGTGAGCATCCTGCCTGGACAGATAGCGTACATTTCGCTCAAGGATTGGTACAGGGAGAGAAAGTATTCAACGGTATTACCAAATGGACAAAGAGGGTGACCAATCCGCAGGCGATGCTTTTTGAATTTAAAAGGGCATATCGGGCTGCTATGACACCCCCTATGGGACCCACTGCTATCACAATTCCTTGGGATACCAGTTATGAACATAGCCGTATTCCAAAGTATGCCGCCTATTCCCTTTACAGTGCTGGCAATTTTGAGAGGACAGAACAGAAGATGAGATATGAAGACCCGGCCTTGATCGAAGAGGCCATGAAGTGGTTTCTTGCTGCTGAGAAACCGGGGATCATTGCAGGCGAAAGTGTGTGGTATGATGATGCTCAGGAAGAATTGAGGGAGTTTGTGGCCTTGACTGGCATACCATGTCATACAAGAAGAATGGCACGAGGTTGCATCAGCGAATATGATCCTCTTAATTGCGGTGGAAGGGCCAGAGGTCGTTTCTTGCGTAATTGCGATAGGGCTATGGTCCTGGGGCTCAGGATAGGTTATCTGGAAATGCATGGGTATCCTCCTTTCTGGGGTCAGGAGACACGTTACATTCAGGCCCAGACGTGCCGCGAAAACGTCGATCTTTATCTCGCAACGGATTTTGAGCTTGTTGGGAATATCAAGGCCCTTCTCAAGCAGATGATCGAGTGTGTAAAGTCCATGGGAATTAAGAGCCCTCCTGAAAGATGGAATGAATGGCGTAAGTTTATCGCAGATAGCAAGGAGTATTATGTCAAGAAAACCCTTGAGCGGACTGATGCAATGAAAGGGGTTACCCCTGTCCATCCAGATCTGGTTGGTCGTATCATAGCAGAAACAATAGCAGAGGAATGCGATGATGAGGTGATCTCCGTCATTGATGGTTTTACAGCCTCTTCGTTTTATACAGACTGGAACCGCTGTCGGACTGGTGGTAGAGTGCTGGATGCTTCCGACACAATTGGAATCGGTCATGGGCCAGGACTTGCCCTCGGCGCTGGGCTGGCCACCAATCGCTCTATCCCGTTGGTTTGTGTGATTGGTGATGGCGGTCTGGGTGCGGGTGGCATGGACATAGAGACCTGCGTGCGGTGGGATATCCCCTGTGTATTTGTTCATGAGAACAATAATACCATGGTGGCCGGTGGCTGGAAGCTCTTTTGGTCCAAGGCCTGCTCGCCAACTGGTAATGAAATGCTCGATTCCTGGTCCACCCTGCCTGGTATCCGATACGATAAGATGATGGCAGAATTCGGCTGTCATGTTGAGTTTGTTGAAAAGGATTCTGAAATGAAACCAGCGTTGAAGCGATCCCTCGATTATGTCCGGGATAAGTGCAAGCCGGCCTTTATTGAGGTATTTGTGGAAGGAGAGACCATGAACGAAATCTGGGCCACATTCCTTACAAACTGTTGCGGGTTCTTGGAATGGGAGGATCTCCCTGAAGAAGGAAGAAAGGCGATCAAAGAGCTTGGCCTGTGCGATCCTACATACCGCAGCTTTGCACCTACCTGGCCAGATGAGGCGTTTGCTGTACGGAAGAAGAGGTAAGGTTATTTCCGTTTGAAAAAGAAAGGGGCTTTTGCTATCCTATCCTGGAGCAGAAGCCCCTTTTTTCTGGCTAAACTTCTGCAAGATCAAGAGAGAGGTTTTCGTTGCCCAAGCTACAGGATGCCATTAAATATAGCGTGGAAGGCCCTTTGCACAAAGCTATCGAGTATCTTGAGGAGATATTGCGGTCAAATCCGTGGGAAAAGATCGCAGCATCTTATTTGGCTGATGTTTATTGCAGACTGGGGAAATATGAACGTGCGTATATTCTCCTTTCAAAGATGCGCGAGAAAGGTGCGTGGGATGAGGAACTGGAAAGCCAATGGAAAAGGGTTAACAGGATATGGCAGGACTTAAAAAAGGTAGAAAAGTCCAGATTTCGCGGTGAGATGTTCCTCTCCCGTGCTATCGTTCCTGATGGAAAAGGGGGCTATTTAGTAGACACCCTAGGTTTTCCAGGGACCTGGGATGTTCAGATCGATCTTCCCCGTTACCTTCCACCAGGTGCCTATCTACGCGTTTTGAAATCACTCGCCTGGGCCACAGGTGAAATACGAAAAGGAAATATCAGATCGGCTAAATGTCTCCCCTTTCAGATGGTTATGTTTACTGGTACCGTGAAGGTAGAGGAGAAGAAAGAGGAGAGCATCTCTATTTCGTTTTTGGAGCGTAAAGGAGAAGGATATAAATGGCTGGTAAGTGTGGGTTGGGAGTTTCTGTTTTGGGAGAGGGAGGTACAGCGTAGAGAAATACGAGAGATCATAGAGGGGGGTAGTTTTCGAATCCGTCAGGAAACGGAGAGGACCATCCACAGCATGTCTCCAGAAACCGATCCCAGATTGGTTTTGGTTTCCCTGGGACTGGCTTCAGATTATGCAGTAACCATCCTTCGGGATAGGTTACTCGATCAGGGTATTCCGGCTGCCGCAAGTTTTGTCCGTTCCCTGAAATATATAGAAGACTACCTGGATACCTATTCCAGTATGCCAGAGCTAAAGAATAGGCCACCTCATATATTCGCCATTTCAGTCCTTGATGCGACGATCAGAGAGGCCTGTCTGGTTATCGCCATGCTTCGCCAGAGATTTCCCCAGGCCTTTGTTATTGTAGGTGGTCCTACATCCCAGACACCGGAGCAGTTTGCCGCCCTGGTCCCGGATTTTGATATATTGATCAGGGGGGACGGAGATGAGGTCCTATCACAAGTGGTCAGGACTATTGGAAAGACAAAAAGAACTGACGGCCTTTCTGATGCACAGATTGAAAGATTAAAGGGGTTCCCCGGAGGTCTGATTATTCAACAAAAAAACCGAAGGATTGTTCACCGGATTGATTACACTAACATTCCAAAACGGTATCATCTACCGCGACCGGACAGAAAGAAGACCATATATTACTGGCAAACTTCAAGAGGATGTCCCTACGATTGTCGTTTCTGCTATAAGTGGTCTGGCAAACGTTACCATATGGTAGTCCCATGGGAAGATGATCTAGAAGGGGTTTCTATGGCCAAGAGAAGCGCACTTGCCATGAAAGAGTTTCTCCTCTCACGATTGGCTTTAGAGTGGCCAGAGGGGATTTCCAAAACAAGGTTAGAGGAATTGCTAAAGGAGAGCAAGGTTTCGGGGAGACCTATTTCCAGGTTAGATCTAAACGAGAAGATCTTTATTGTAATCGAAGACGACGATTTTTTGATCAATCGGGAAAGGATAAGAGAGTTTTACCGCATAGTCGATCAGCTAGGGTTGCAGAGATATTTTGTTTTTACAGCGATTACGAGTGTTCGTACCCTGTATCGTGGGGGAGATGTGGTAGATCGAGAGATTTTAGAATGGCTAAAAGCGTGCAACTTTAAATCCATTGACATAGGCTCGGATGGCCTTTGTCGGAGTACCATCTCCGAGAACCAGAAAGGGTACACACTGGACAGGCATGTGATCCCTTTAAATATGCTATTGAAAGAGATGGGATTTTTTGCCTTCAATAATACCATAGTGACAACCCCGTACACCACGATTCCCCAATTCATCGAATCTTTAATATTTTATATCCTTTGCCCATATCCTATCAACATTGCCATCGAGATTGGGATAATGGGTCATATAGGTACTAAATATACGAATGAGGACATTGTTAATCAGCAGTATGATTGGCAAGGAGAAGACGGGGAGGATTATGGCCACTTTAAGATAAAGGACAATTACTTTGTGCCCGTGGGTTTTCCCGAGTACGCCTTAAACAGTTCTCATATGATCAGCTACGCTGATCCGAAGGTGAGGGAGCTGGTCCTGAAATTTCCGCATCAAGAGCCGATCAGATTCTTTAAGGATAACGACATTGAGGCAGAAGAGGTTGAAAACGTAGTAAAATCCTGGATAGAGGCGAGTGATGTCCAGCCGGAGATCAGTGCGCTTGGGAGGAGCCTCCAGCTACTTCAAAGGAGAAACAACAACCGGGATTTTACACATGCAATCCTTACTATTAAAGAGGAGATGAGCATGCTCGGCCTATCTTCCTTTGTTCAATATTATGGAAGACTAAAAGAAGATAAGATCAAGAACGACCCGCAATATAAATGGATCATTGGCCAAAGATTAAAAACAGCACGGCATAAGGAGATGAGAAGATGGGAAGATGTAGAAAGGGGGTTGAAACTTCTGGTCGAAAAAGCCCCCTGGTATTTCAGGCCCCATCAGGAGTTGATCATTCTCCTTATTAACCGTGGAAAGGTTTCTGCTGCTGTTGAACATTTTTCGCTGTATCAGGTGATCGATCCCAACATATTGTTCTATTTTGACTTCTTTAACCATCTAATAAAGGCACTTCATATTGAGGATACCATCCGTAAGGATCGGGTCCTGTTTCACATCCCCAGGTATTATACTATTAGCCCTATATATTATTTCTTAGCCTTACTCAAAGAGATGGGAGGGGGAGAAAAAGTAAAGGATTTTTCTTTTAGTAGATGTTCGCCACAAGATGTGGAAAACCTTTATGACCTTTTCGATTATTTGACCATTGACATCATTAAAGGAGTAATATCTAATTGTTCCCTTGATATTTCCGAGGAGTTGAGGAAGGGAAGAGAGATAAATTTTATGGGCGTTCCTGTAAGGTTGGAAAATGGCGGCCGAAGATTAGCACTTGACTACCGTCGGATCAGAACCGATGCGGCATTAAGTATCGAATAAGTCTACAATTGTAACGGTTTAGCCCTTTGAAAAGATTGACTGATGATGTTGTAATCGGTCAATCTTGCTCACTTTCGTGAACAATTTTGGGATTCAAGATCTGCCTGGCTAGACTTCAAAGACTCTGGCTAACGCGGTCGAACAGTTTGAAATTTTAACGCCAGACAAATCTTGAATCTTTTTCCAGTATTGTTCAAAATTGTTCGCAAGGCTGACCGGCTACAACTTTTTTCAAGGAGCTAAAGTGTTACCGACAATATATCCTTATACAATCAAAGATCGGCAGGCGAGATATTTCTTAAAAGGGTAGAGACAAGGAGTATAAAAAATGCTTCACTCTGTGGACGGTTACACGCTTTAGAACCACCGATACTCCTGGATAATGGGGGTTTCAAATGGAAAGGCCAAAGACGATCAGAGAATTAAAAGATTCAGGGTACGTAATCCGATCTGTCAAATCTGAGATAAGGGAGAATTTAATAAAGAAGATTCAGAGGAATGAGAAGTTGTTTCCAGGGATTATAGGTTTTGAGGATACAGTGATACCTCAGATAGAAAATGCCATTCTTTCAGGGCAGGATATTATTCTATTGGGAGAGCGAGGACAGGCGAAGACCAGGCTGATGCGGGGTTTTGTCTCCCTACTAGATCAGGAAATACCGGTTTTGGCTGGATGTGAAATAAGGGATAATCCTCTATCCCCTGTCTGTAGAAGGTGTAAAGAGACGGTTGCAGAAACAGGACTCGAGACAAAAATTGAGTGGATAGGTAGGGAGAAAAGGTACAACGAAAAGCTAGCGACCCCCGATGTAACCATGGCTGACCTTATAGGCGAGATCGATCCCATAAAGGTAGCTGAGGGCAAATATCTTTCTGACGAAAGAACCATACATTTTGGGCTTATACCCCGGTCCAATCGAGGAATCTTTGCCCTGAACGAACTTCCTGACCTGGCTGAGAAAATACAGGTAGGGCTGTTCAATATCCTTGAGGAAAGAGACGTACAGATCCGGGGCTTCACTATAAGACTCCCCTTGGATGTATATCTAATGGCTAGCGCCAATCCGGAGGATTATACAAACCGAGGTAGGATAATAACCCCTCTCAAGGACCGGTTTGGCTCCCAGATAAGGACCCATTACCCCATTACCAGAGAAAAAGAGATCCAGATTATGGAACAGGAGAGGTGCCGATTTCCAGAGGAAGACAGGATCATTATGCCTGAGTTTATGAAAGAAATAGTGGCTGAAATCACCAGGCAGGCAAGGAGGCATCCCGAAATCGATCAGGCCTCTGGCGTGAGCGTGAGAGTATCCATCAGCAATCATGAAAATGTGATTTCCAATGCTATTCGGCGTTATTTGAGATTAAAAGAGACGTATATCGTTCCACGCATTACAGACTTATCATACATTATTGCTTCCACAACCGGAAAGGTCGAACTCGAAGGTTTCCTGGAAGACCGGGAGAGAATGGTTGTATCTCAACTGATAGACAAAGCGGTCTTAGAGATATTTAACAAGGTCTTTGGAGATTATGATTTTTCTATATTCCTGAATAATCTTCAGGATTCAACGGGGATAATAGTCTCTGACGAGCTGCCCAGTGAGGAATATGAAAGGCAGGCCTTACACCTGAAAGGGTTAAACAGACTGTTTGAACGACTGAAGGTAGAGTGTCGTGAAACATTGGCCTCGGCCTTAGAGTTTATCCTGGAGGGGCTTCATCAGAGGGGGAAACTGAACAAGGAAGAGACTAGCGGAAAGGTACGGTACGGAGGCTATGAGAACATACCTTGATTGTATTCCATGTTTTTTCAAACAGGCTCTTTTTGCTTCAAGGATCGCTACTGACGACGAGGAGAAGATCAAAGAGGTGCTGAACAGGATAGGAATGCTTCTCCCTGATATCCCATTGACCAACTCCCCGCCCGAGACTGGGAGAGTGGTGTACGGGGTTGTCAGGGAGGTGACAGGCATAGATGATCCGTTCAGAGACTTGAAGAATGAAAGCATCAAGAAGGCGCTTAAGCTTTATCCCAGCCTGAAAACCATGGTTAACGCATCAGATGATCGGCTGGAAACAGCGATAAAAATTGCAGTTGCCGGTAACATCATCGACTTTGGTGCCAGCCCAAATTTTGAACTTGAAAAGGAGGTTGAAGTGGTACTTAAGAAAGAGCCTGTCATTAACCATTTCAGGTCGTTTAGGGAGAGGCTAAACCGAACAGAACACATCCTGTACCTGGCAGACAATGCAGGTGAGACTGTATTTGACAGGGTACTGATCGAGGAGTTATCCAAACCTGTAACATATGTGGTTAGAGAAAGACCTGTGATCAATGATGCGTTAATTGAGGACGCTGTAAAGAGTGGAATTGATAAGGTAGCAGACGTGATTACGTCAGGGTGTGACGCCCCAGGAACCATTCTGGAGCGATGTTCAAAAGAGTTTTGTAATTATTTTGAAAATGCCGATCTGATTATCAGCAAAGGGCAGGGAAACTACGAAACCTTATCCAATGAAAAAAGGCCCATATTCTACATGCTCAGGGCCAAATGCCCGGTCGTTGCCAGAAACCTGGGTGTTAAGCAGGGAGATATAGTCCTAAAGAGTGGACTTCAAGCAGCGTAACAATTTAGCGTTTTGAAAAAAATTGTCGTAGCACGATGCTGCTCCGACGGTGTTAGGAGTAGTGAAGAGCTAATAGTGAAAAATGAAAAGTGTAGGAGCTGCTTCCAGCCGCGACCGAATAGGGGCTTTTCAAAGAGCAAAACTGCTCTACCAAACAGTTAAATTGCTACAGGAATCCTTGTTTAGGCAACAGCCCCTTAACACCTTTTTTTCGTTGCTCTATTATCTCGTTTATTATATAAAGCATCTTGCTTTCGATTTTTTTCGAAACGATGAACCATTAAATTAACAAGGAGGTAAGGTATGGAAGTAAAAGGAACGGCTGCAATCGTAACAGGAGGTGCATCCGGCCTAGGAGAGGCTTGTGTGCGTATGCTGGTGAACGGAGGAGGGAAAGTAGTTATCCTGGACTTGGTGGAAGATGCAGGCAAAAAGCTTGCTGAGGAACTCGGAGATTCTGCCATATTTGTTATGGCTGATGTAACCAATGAAGAACAAGTTCAGGCAGCAGTAGATGCAGCAAAGAACAACTTTGGAGGTCTTCACATTTGTATAAACTGCGCGGGAATTTCTGCCATTGGCAAGATTGTGAACAAGGGTGTACCACTTCCTCTTGATCAGTTTACTAGAGCAATTGACGTGAATCTGACCGGGACTTTCAATGTGAGCCGTTTAGCAGCAGCTGCCATGACCGCCAATGAGCCTAATGAAAAAGGAGAAAGGGGTGTGATCATCAATACTGCTTCAGTAGCTGCCTTTGAGGGTCAGATAGGTCAGATTGCTTATGCCGCGTCTAAAGGCGGGGTAGTCTCAATGACCCTGGTTATGGCAAGAGACCTTTCCAGAGATGGAATCCGGGTAGTAACCATAGCACCTGGCATCATGGATACTCCAATGCTGGCGGGCCTACCAGATAAGGTGCGAGCATCCCTCGGTCAGCAGGTCCCTTTCCCCCAGCGCCTTGGCACTCCCGCGGAATATGCAGACCTGGCAAAATGTGTCATTGAAAACGGCTACTTAAACGGTGAGACGATTCGCCTCGACGGGGCAATGAGGATGGGAATGAGATAGAATAAATAGGCAACCCCATTATTTAAAATAAAAGAGGTTCTGTCGAGAATCACAGAACCTCTTTCCTAATCCCGAACCGATTTAATACCACAGTGACAATCTATCGCTAACTATCTGAGATTCATCCCAAATTATGTTAGATGCCTATTTCTGATGTCATTCCCGCGAAAGTTTGTCCTCGACCTCGGTCGGCAGCGGGAATGCAGCCTGTCCTCAGTAAGTCTGGGATTTTGCATGCCTGCTTCCTGGTCGTGTCAGGACAGGCTTCCCGGACATCACC